>PKWO01000364.1 GCA_003132085.1 Oxalobacteraceae bacterium
GGCGCGACTCATGACGCTCGGTACCGATAATATGCAAGCCGCCGGCGGCCACCACTTGATCGTGTAGCGACTGCCATTCGTCGCGCAACTTTTGCGCCTGCTGTTGCTTATCAAGCTCGCTCACGCTGTCGTCGGCTTCGATAATCTGGATCTGCTTTTCGACGTTGCCGCCCAGTACGATATCGGTACCGCGACCCGCCATGTTGGTGGCGATCGTAATCATCTTCGGGCGTCCGGCTTGCGCGATGATTTCCGCCTCGCGCGCATGCTGCTTCGCATTCAAGACGTTGTGCGATAACTTGGCCTTAGCCAAAATACCGGACAACAACTCGGAGTTTTCGATTGAAGTCGTACCCACCAATACCGGTTGACCGCGCTGGAAACAATCCTCGATGTCGAGCAGCATCGCATTATATTTTTCCTGCGCCGATTTGTAGACCTGGTCTTGCCGATCTTTACGCTGATTTGGCCGGTTTTGTGGAACAACCACTGTTTCCAGACCGTAAATTTCCTGAAATTCGTAAGCCTCGGTGTCTGCCGTACCGGTCATCCCGGCCAATTTACCGTACATCCGGAAGTAATTTTGAAAAGTAATCGAGGCCAAGGTCTGATTCTCGTTCTGAATCTTGACGCCTTCCTTCGATTCAACCGCTTGATGCAAGCCGTCCGACCAGCGGCGACCAGTCATCAAACGACCGGTAAACTCATCGACAATCACGACTTCATTGTCTTGCACCACATAGTGCTGGTCGCGATGGTACAAGGTGTGCGCGCGCAATGCCGCATAGAGGTGGTGTATCAACGTGATGTTGGCTGCGTCGTAAAGCGACGCGCCTTCCGGCAACAACCCCATGCGCGTCAGGATCTGTTCCGCCTTCTCGTGACCGGCCTCGGTCAGCAGCACCTGATGTGCTTTCTCGTCCTTCGTGTAATCGCCCGGAACCTCGATCTTACCCTTGCCATCCGGGGTTTCTTCGCCGATTTGCAGAGTCAGCAACGGCGGCACTTCATTGATCTTGTGGTACAGGTCGGTGTGGTTTTCTGCCTGACCGGAGATAATCAGCGGGGTTCTCGCCTCGTCGATCAAAATCGAATCGACTTCGTCGACAATGCCGAAATTCAGGCTGCGCTGCACGCGGTCGGTGACGTCATACACCATGTTGTCGCGCAGATAGTCGAATCCAAACTCGTTGTTGGTGCCATACGTGATATCGGATGCATAGGCGGCCTGCTTGGCCGCATGTTCCATTTGCGACAGGTTGACGCCGGTGGTCAGCCCCAGCCAATCGTACAATTTTCCCATCCATTCGGCATCGCGTTGCGCCAAATAGTCATTGACCGTCACAACGTGCACGCCGTGTCCGGACAATGCATTCAGATATGCAGGCAGGGTTGCCATCAAGGTTTTGCCTTCGCCCGTGCCCATCTCGGCTATTTTCCCAAAATGCAATACCATGCCGCCGACCAACTGGACATCGAAGTGACGCATCTTCAGCACGCGTTTGCTCGCCTCGCGGCATACGGCAAAGGCTTCCGGCAGAAGGTCGTCCAGCTTCTCGCCGTTGGCGATCCGCTCTTTAAACTCCTTCGTCTTGCCCTGCAGTGCAGCGTCGTCTAACCGTTCCATTGCGGGTTCAAACGCATTGATGTCGCGAACAGTTTTTTGATATTGCTTAAGCAACCGCTGGTTGCGGCTACCGAAAATCTGGGTCAGTAATGACATGCTTGAATTCTAAAAAGAAGCGCCGTAAAAACTCCCTTGCGAACTGCACTCACCCGCATCGGGTCGGACTTTGGCTAAAAAAGAGTGATTTTATCATGTGACCCCGAATAGTTTGGGCTTATCCGTTAGGAAACAAGATGAACGTCCAACGCAAAAAATATTATTGGTACCCCATCCGTCAAATCTCGCGCTGGTACATCGCATCTCTTCCCGTCTGGCTGCTTCGGTGTCACGTTCGTCGTCGCCAGCCGAAAAAATACGGCTATTTCCGTTGGCGCGAAATATGCCGGACGCGGTACTAGGCTTACAACCGGGGAAGTCTGCAGAGGCAAGCGTCATTTTGCAGCCGTCGCCCCCATGCAAACTCATCTAACCGCCAATGCCGTTACTTTGGAGGAACCGGCATCAGTCACCAGAATGCGCGCCTGCTCGGCGCCGGCCGAAAGGAATTTGTGCGGATCTTGCTGTATGCCCTTTACCAATACTTCAAAATGCAGATGCGCGCCTGTGGAACGCCCTGTAGACCCAATATCGGCAACGTGTTGGCCACGCCTGACTATATCCCCCACTTTCACCAGCAGTTTGGATGTATGCCCGTATCGGGTCACAATGTCGTTGCCATGATCGATCTCAAGCATATTGCCGTATTCATGGTGATATTCCGCCGCAATCACCACGCCGCCCGCTGCTGCAACAATAGGAGTGCCGATCGGTGATGGAAAATCTATCCCTTCGTGAAACGCGCTACGTCCGGTAAACGGATCAATTCGCCAGCCGAAGCCGGACGCATTGTAACTAACGTTAACCGGTTGAATAGTCGGCAACAGCTTGGATTTCACCTTAAAACTGATCAACGTCGTTTCAACTACATTCATGTAATCGGAACGATGCTCGAGGTCCAAAGCCAAGCCATTCAGATTTTTTTGGAATTCGTTCATGCTCAAGTCATGCGGCGTCTTTTCCGCTCTATGCGGTGGCGGGGGCGCCTCGGCGCCGCCACGACCCGGCACGTCCTTGAAATTAAACTCCTCCGGCTTAACCCCGGCAAGACCCTGCACGCGCTCACCGAGCGCATCCAGCCGCATCAATTGCGCCTGCATCTCGCCCAGCTTGATCGCCATTGCGGCAAGGTTTTCTCTAACGAATTTATCTTTTTTACTGGAATCATCCTGCGTCGCCGAGCTCAGTAGGTCGCGCACAAAAGATGATTTTATATCCGCAGCATGGCGGAAAGTATAGTAGGAAAGCAACAATGCGCTTATGACAACAGCCGCGACGAAAAGCAGCATCGCCAGCAGCAAATGTCGATGCGTCAATGTCACCGATTTGGCCGCCGTCGAACGCGCGTGCAGCAGAATAATTTGCATGTAAACCCCTCTAACTCGTCCGGTTTGGATGAGGTGTGATAAGGTTCAATGATGATGCGCTCATCCTCATTTGTCCCTTACCGACAAGGCACCCGTCAAACGCCAAGCGCGAAGGGGGCCGCAGATTTCTTACGTGCTAACGACAAGATGGCCTCTATCTTGCCTACTGTGACGCGCATGGCGGCACTTCAAAAAGATTGTGCAGCAACACTCCCCGCCATGTTCGATTCTTGTACCGTACTGTCTTTCGAATCTGATCGGTTGGTGCTCGCTATTCCGAATGCAGCGATCGCAAGCAAGCTAAAACAACAGTTACCAAAATTGCAAGAGAGTTTACACATCCGGGGCTGGCAGGTTATCGCAATCCGGCTGAAAGTGCAAGTCACTCAGGGAATTGCAAAAAAAGAAACACTGAAACAATTGACGCTGCCTTTTCACGCCGTCTCGGCATTGGCAACTCTGGAAAATACACTGGAAGACTCGCCGCGCAATCATGCATTAAAAGCGGCCCTGGCGGCGATGCTGCAACGGCACCGCACAACCGAATAAACGCTGCGGGATCAAAGGCAACGCGTTTTCAGCAAATTACTTTTGAACCGTGACTATTCAGCCGCTGGCG
>PKWO01000535.1 GCA_003132085.1 Oxalobacteraceae bacterium
ATATGCGCGGCACAGCTCATGCACGGATCGAAACTTTGTATCGTGCGCTGAATATCAATACCGCTAAAATCGTTCGCATTGCTAAACCGGCTTTCAATGATCGGTGTATTTTTCAGTGCCATCTCAAGCGGCCCCGGCACTTGCTGGGGGGTACGCGTGCCCACATTGATACGGGATGGAATGGCAATCTGATAATTATCGATCACGTGATCTTTGATGACAGCCCAATGCGCTAAAAATCCGCGGCTGGCACCCCACAGACCAACACCTAATCGCAGGCCCGCTTTATTTTTTTCCAACGGAACATGGGTTTGCGTCTGACCAGCGCGTATCAACCGTTCGGCGATGGCGATGTTTTCCTGCGTGACAGACAGGTTAAATGCCAATGAATAGGCGCGGGCGCGATTGCGCTCGAAAGCATTCCATACCGGCGGGATTGTCCATTGCATTTTTATTTCCCGCCCTTCCTCCGCCGGCAATAAGAACTCCAGGCTGGTACCGGTTGCCGCGACATAGGGATTGTCCGGTAATTTTTGCGCGGCGGCCGTCAGATATAAACGTGCATAGGCACCGACTTCAAAATTATGGCCATGCCAGGTCAGACTTGATCCCCAGCTATATGCGTGAGGCTTCAGTGCTTTGGCGGTTTGCGTCTTTTTATTCCACGGGTGATAGGCCGAAATGGGGTTGCCGTTGGGGTCCGCCTTGATGAGGTCTTCCGCGATGTTGACGCGTTCCTGATAGGAAAAATTCAGAAACTCTTCCATACCGGCATTGAGCAGGCTTAAGCGGGTACAAGCCAGTTCTCCGTTAATCACCGCAGCAGGCGTTGACCAGCGCTTTTGTCCCCAACCATCACAATGTTCGTAACGCCCATCGTAATAGTCCGGATGGTCCCATTGACCAAAATCCAGCATGGATGCTGCCGCGCGGCCAACTTCATCGTAACGAGGATTGGCGCATAGCATAAAATCGAAAATGTCGTCCCACAATGCGGCTGTTTTATGGCTATACGAAATAAAGGGCTGCAAAATGAGCCTGAATTGCGTCAATTTTTCGGCATCGGCACGGATAGTCACACCGCCCGGGATGATGGATTCCGCATGCGGGTATTTGCCGCCAAGCAGCGTATAGGCCTGGCGTGCCCGCGCGACCATTTTCAGGGCTTCCTTGTAAAGCGCTCCTGTTCCCTTATTGAGGTCCGACAAGATATCGCTGATGCTGGAATACCCATGGATGCCCATATGGCGACAGCGGCTCTGCTGTGCTTTAGTCCATATTTCCGGGTTGGTCTTTTCGATGACCTGCTGCGAATAATCCGGCCCCGCCAGGATGAATAGATGCATGCAATTATCGTTTAGGTATTGACAGCTCAGCAGCAAGTTGCGTAACACGATACCGAGCGCCGGGGGGGTGAGTCCCAGGGCCATTTCAAGACACAGTGCGGAAGCCGTCGCATGGACGCCGCCACAGATGCCGGAAGCGGTGGCACTCACCGGACCGACTTGCTGTAAATCGCGCCCGGGAAGTAAAGATTCGTAGCCTTTAAACAGCGTGGCCATGGAAGCGCTTTCCAGAATTTTTCTGTTTTCAAGGTCCACCCGGCAATGCACCGCCAGAGCGCCTTCCAGCCGGCTCAATGGGTCAGTGCGCGCAGTGAGGCTGGTTCTATTTTTGTTCCTGATCAGCCGCATCAGGTCTTCGCTCAGCCTGCTGCCCGGTGACGCAAATTTTTCAGGTATCTGCGTCTGCTGCACTTGTTCCGATTCTAGATGCATATCGTTTCCCTCGCGAATCATCATGGTTCCGGGCGGTCGCTTTCAGCTCCGTTCATATTGGCGGGGGCGCGGCATATCCATACCACGCAGCATCCGGTGCGTTGCCATAGACCGCCTTCCTGACTTTGATCCAACTTTGATTTCCCCAGTCATGGTGCCAGTATAAAATTGGGTCATTCGTCAAGTCTTCCGCTTTTAATGCCCAATGCATCAAGCGCCGGTTCCATAGCCGCTGGTCGTTTTCTTCAATTGCGCCTTGCTGTAATTGACGTTCAAAGTAATCAGTGACACTGACATCGCTATATTCATCGAATTCCGAACCCATATTTAGCCACTGCCCGCCGGTGCGGTAACGCAAGACGACATCAATTGCAGAGCCGGTGCTATGAATGGCAAAACTACGCGCATCTTGCGGATCAAAATTGCGCGGATCACGCACATAGCGCAGCGCATATTGACGTAGTTCTTCATCGCCGGCCTTGGGGTTGGCTGCCCGCCCGCACTCCCAGAAAAAGGCCCATAGGCCGCGCTGGCAGTCAATCGATCGATATGCATCCAGTATCAACAGTTCGACATCAAAAGGCATCAGCAACAGATTGGCGCGCGCTAATTTTTCCGCAAACGATTTTCGTAGCCAGCCGTCCAGCCGACTCCCCTGAATTGGTTTGCGGTAAGGGGTATTTCTGCCATCGGTCATCGCATGCCATGATAAAAACGGCAAGTCGTAATCACGCACATTGACCAGCGCTTCATCAAACAGCGGCGACTGATGATCCAGCGGAATCTGATAATGCGGCACCCGTATTTTGCTGAGGTCCGCCAATGGAATTTGGTAATGGATGTCGTACATGTCCTGGTTCCGTCCGTTTTGTCACATGTGATGATTTTCGCCGGCAAGCAGCAGCATTTTTTCGCTGAAGATGGGATGGCAATACCGCCCCTCCGTCTCAGCGAGCCGAAAGATTTCTTCTCTCGCCTTTGGCGAAAGTGAAGAAACCACATGGCGAAAATTTTCAATATCTTCGCCGAACAGACCCGATAAACAGCGCGCCGTATGCTGAGTCCGCTCGTCAGCGACGATCGCGGCATAGCTATCAAGATCGGAGATTGCGCTATTATTCAGTTGAAATTCGATTTCAGGATGACTCCGCGCAAGCGTACTTTCAACATGGAAGATGTACAACCAATGACATTCTCCAGCGAAAAATTGATGCAACGACTGTTGCATGAAATATTGCTGCGTACCGGTGACGTAAATATCGTTAATGATGAGGATCTGACGATTGTTAAACTGCGACATCAGTGCATCGGGCTGCGCCAGTTCTTGGACTCTTTGTCGTTCGACAATGCGTTGCTGCAGTTGATTCTTGCTGTAGTCGTTCGATCTCTCAAACTCTGCCAAGTTGCGAACGGCAATTTGCTGCTGATTCAAACGAGGTTCAAGAAGAAGGACACTGAAATCCTGCTGTTGCAATAATTCGTGTACCCGTCGTGCTAATAAATTGGCGCCAGAAGGTACGTGGTAAAAAGCCGGAGCCGTGACGACCCAGTCATTTTTGCGGCTCGATTTTTCTGCATCGTCCCGCAGGATTTCCGCTGCCAGAACACAAAGTTTTTGACTAAAGAAATCGACCAGGTGCAACTGTCCCAGCTTCATGCCGGGATAATTGCGGTATAGCGGTTGGTCGAGCCGTAGCGGCAAGGAGACGATTTCCTCCAGAAACCATATCCTTGCATCATTTTGCGGATTCGACATCAAGCCGGAACTTTATTCCAGACGTGGTTAGACGGCAACTCTCCCTTGCTTAAGGGCGGGAGAAGTTCCACCGTAAAATTTTCATCCAGGGGAGCCACCCATATGCGCGAAGAGAGGTTGACTTTATAAAGCTCGAATAATTTATCGTCATCGGCTTTTGTTTCGTTGTAAACACGTCTGTCGATCAGACGATAAAATTCTTCCGGCACAAAATCTTCATTCAACATCACGTGGGCTGTCTGCTTTCCGTCACTGACCCACCATTCAAATTTCATCTCACTGTTGCAGCGGTTGACGCAGTTGTCGTTTGCCATGACCGTTAAATTTCCGGTGTCGGCGCAATGCGTCACATAGTTCAATGAATCCAGCACACCAACTCCAGGGTGCGCGCTCACCACGACCAGATTCTCACGACGCCATAGTCGATCTTTTGAAAGTGCAATAGCAGCGACTTGCATGGCGCGATAGCCGACCGCCGTGCCCCACCACAATGAACGCTGATGGCGAGCCGCAGCTTCTTGATAGTCGAGCGTCAACACTTTGCCGTCATCGACAATACGTATCAACAAGCCTTCTGCAGGAATAAATTCTTTTGAAGAAAAGGTATGCATTGTTTTTCCTTTGATGTCGATCAATATATTGTGATTAGCAAATTCGCGGAAGTTGTTCGCCCACAAGCATGTCGACAATACGTTTTCCGCCAAAACTTGTCTGCATGTGCACGCGTCCGGCACGTCCGCCCCGCAAGATTGTCCCAATATCGGCGGCATCCTTGCCGAGCGGATGAGCACGCATCGCGCCGAGCGCTGCCTCGGCCTCGTTATCGGGTACGACAGCGACGAACTTGCCTTCATTGGCGAGATACAAAGGGTCGAGGCCGAGTATTTCGCAAAACCCTTTTACTTCCTGACGTATCGGCGTTTCACTTTCGTGAATTTCTATCGCGCATTTTGAAGCGACGGCAATTTCGTTGAGCACGGATGCAATTCCGCCGCGCGTCGCATCGCGGATAAACCGGGTATGGGGGGCTGCTTTGAGCAGTGTCTGAATCAGGTCGTGCAGTGGCGCGCAATCGCTCTCGATCGGGCTGGACAAATGCATATCGCCACGGGCGTTCAGGATGGCCGCGCCGTGATCCCCCAGAAGACCATTGACCAGTATGCGATCGCTCTCCCGCGCCTGATGGGCGCCCAGCCGGTAATCTTGGTGGATGACGCCTATCCCTGCCGTGTTGATGAATATCTTGTCGCAACTGCCTCGTCCAACCACTTTGGTATCTCCGGTCACAATGAGTACGCCGGCGGCTTTCGCGGTGTCGGCCATTGATTTGACAATCTGACGCAGTGTTGCGACCTGCATACCTTCTTCGATGATCATCGCGCATGTCAGATAGAGCGGTGTGGCGCCGCCGACCGCCAGATCATTGACTGTGCCGCAGACCGCCAGTTTTCCTATATCTCCGCCCGGGAAAAAAATTGGGTCGATCACATAGGAATCCGTTGTCATGGCGAGCCTGTCGCCATGCCTGGCTAAATCACCAAGATGAAAACGGGCCTGGTCTTCAAGGGTATTCAGGACGGGATTGTTAAAGGCTTCAATGAATACATCGTCAATCAAATCACGCATTGCCTTGCCGCCGCCGCCGTGCGCCAGGGTGATGATCGGACTGACCAGTTTTCCGCGCCGGGTGCGGGTATCTGCCAAATTTTCTGCAATTTCGCTGCCGCCGGCCGGGGCAAAATTCTTTTCCATCATGTTCATATGCTTGTCTCCTCAAGCTGATGTATCTTGATGGCGTCTTTCGGAGCGCCGCCGTATTGATAATAGGCGGCGCAGGCGCCTTCACTGGAAACCATCAGGGCACCCATAGGTGTCTCCGAAGTGCACGCCTTGCCATACACTTTGCATTGCCAGGGCTTGATGGCGCCTTTTAACACTTCCCCGCATTGACAGGATTTTGGATCGGCGATGGTGACAGCGGGGATAGCGAATTTTTTTTCAGCATCGAAAGCAGCGTATTGCTTATTGAGCTGCACGCCCGAGTTATCAATAGAACCCAGTCCGCGCCATTCAAAAAATTGGCGCAGTTCAAAGACTTTACTGATGGCTTCCAGAGCTACCTTGTTGCCGTATTCAGGTACGACCCGGTTGTACTGATTTTCAATGCGCGCGTCGCCTGCGTGCAATTGCTTCAAAACCATCCACAAGGATTGCAAGATATCAAGAGGTTCAAAACCGGAGACGACAACCGGCCGGCGATAATGTTCGGCAATGAAACCGTAGGGTTGATTACCGATGACCATGCTGACGTGGCCGGGACCAAGAAAGCCATCGAGCTGCACATCCGGCGAGTCGAGTACGGCTTTAATGGTCGGAATAATCGTGATGTGATTGCAGAACAGCGAGAAATTGGATACTTCTTCAGCTTCTGCCTTCAGCACAGTCAGCGCAGTGCTTGGCATGGTGGTTTCAAAGCCGAGACCAAAAAAAACCACTTCCTTATCCGGATTCTTCCTGGCGATACTCAGTGCATCCAGCGGAGAATAGACCATGCGAACATCCGCACCCAGCGCTTTCGCTTGCAACAGGCTTCGTTTTGATCCGGGAACCCGCATGGCGTCGCCAAAGGTCGTCATGACGGTGTTCTCTTGCTCGGCAATTGCCACGCAATCATCGACTCGCCCCATCGGTAAAACGCAAACAGGACAACCCGGCCCGTGAATTAATTCAATGCTGCGTGGCAGCATGTTTTCGATGCCATAGCGGAAAATGGAATGCGTATGCCCTCCGCACACTTCCATGATGTATACCGGGCGCTTGAGTTCGTCGGCAAGCTCGTCGGAGATTCTGGTAATTTCCCTGACTAAGGTTTTGGCTTTTTCCGGATCACGAAACTCATCAACGTATTTCATTTTTTGCCTCTCCGTCTTGATTTATTTGCTGCTCAAATATCCGCGTTCATCGGCCAGCAAGGTGTGCACCAAATCCCACAATATGTGATAGATCGCAACGTGGCACTCCTGTGTACGATGTATGCTGTCCGAATCCACAACCAGACAGTGATCGAGACCAATCTTCGCCATTTCGCCTCCATTGCCGCCGGCTAGCCCTATAGTGACAGCGCCGATCTTTTTCGCCTGGGAAAAGGCCCTGAGCAAATTGTCCGAATTGCCGCTGGTCGATACGCCGATTAGCGCATCATTTTGTCTGACCAGATTGGCGACCTGACGTGCATACACGTACTGATAGCCAACGTCATTGGCAATTGCCGTCATCACAGTTTTGTCGCAACTGAGGTCGTACGCGGGCAGGGCCGGTCGTCCTGTCGTCACGGGATGCAGAAATTCGACGGCAATATGCGACGCGTCCGAGCTGGAACCGCCATTCCCCATCGTAAAGAGCTGGCCGCTTTTCTTATAGATGCCGGCAATGGAATTCGCGCAGTCAACCACAGCCTGATGATGTTTTTCAAAGAAGCGGCCGACCACACTTTGGTGTTGTGCGATTTTTTGTTCGATGGAGTCCAGTAGCGCCTGGTTCAGGCTGACAACATCCGATTTCTTCTTGCCGAGAAATGGATAAAGTGCTTGCAGGTGGCTGGCATTTTCAGTATTTATCATGACGCTCCCGGTAATTGAACAATCAATTCATCAAGAATCGCCATCTTGCATGGCGACGAGTTCTTCCTGCATTTGTCCCAGTTCCGCCAAGATGGCAAGGGTTGTTTGCGCTTCTGCTTCATCAATCACGCTCATGGCAAAACCCACATGGACGAGCACCCAGCTATTGATAAGCTGGTGCAGCTCTGTGCCGTCCTCAACAATACAACTGAGATCGACAGCGCGTTGAATGCCGCCGACATCGACGATGCCAAGTTTTTGTTCGACGTCACTGATACTGACAATTTTTCCCGGAATTCCTAGGCACATAGATTTTCCTTTAAGGTGAGGTCGCGTGTTGGATCAGGATTTCATTGCTTGATGCTTGATGCTTGATACTTGATACTTGATGCTTGATGGGGGGCCGCCTTATGGACCGCTCGTTGCGCGATCCTGGCGGCTGCGATGGCGGCCTGGCCCAATGCGATGCCGCCATCATTGGCGGGAACCAGCGCGTGGCTCACGCAGTTCAGTTTTCTCTCTTTCAATGACTGGATAAGACCCTCCAGAAGAATCGCATTTTGCATACAGCCGCCCGACAGCACCACATCCTTGAATGGATATGTCTGATGCAGCAGATCAACCATCTCGACGATGCCGTTGATCAGCCCTGCATGAAAACGTGTGGAAATGATTGAGTTCGTCACGCCCTGTTGCAAGTCGTTCAACAGTTGCGGCCACATGCCGGCAGCGTCGAGGTCGAGCGGGGGGCTTCCAGACGACCCATCCGGCGTATCCGCATTTTCAATGCTGAACCGATAGGCTCTGCAAACTCCCGTGCCGGCGATATAGTCCGGAAGCGCATCTTTATCGACTATCATTTCCAACTCGATGGCCGCCTGCCCCTCAAACTGTACTTGTCCGGCGTGCAGGCCGAGAGCGCCGGCGACAGCGTCGAACAGGCGGCCGGCAGAGCTGGCCAACGGGCAATTGACCCGATCAAGCAACATAGCTTGCAACGTGGCGATTGGCTGCTGGCAAAGAAATTTTGCCAGGGCCGTGTCGCCATATTGTTGGATGAAAGTATCCCAGCTCATGCTGTTGAGAATATGCGCATAGCTGTTACGCCACGGTTGTCTGACGGCTTGTGCCGCGCCCGGCATCGCCACCGGCTTTAAACGAGCCAGACGTTGATAGGCGCAGTAGTCGGCCAACAGAAATTCTCCGCCCCACATCGTGCCGTCGTCGCCAAAGCCCAAGCCATCCAATGCAATACCCAGGACGGGCGGATGAGAAAGCGGAATGTGGTTCTCTGCCATTGCGCTGGCAATATGGGCGTGGTGATGCTGAACTTCGATAGCGGTCAATTGCGCTTCATCGGCGTCATTTCTGGCGAGTTTGCCGCAGATATATTCCGGATGATGGTCAAGTGCCAGATAGCGCGGCGTGAACTCAAACAAGCGTTTGTAAAGTGCGAGATTGTTCTCGTAGTCATCAAATGTACTGACATCTTCCAGATCGCCCTGATGTTGGGACAAGATCGCAGTACCTTGCTTGACAAGGCAAAATGTCGATTTGAGTTCGGCGCCATAAGCCAGGATNNGCCGCGCGCGCGCCGCAGGATTCTGGCTCGACCCGCAACGCAGCGCACCACTGAGTCGTCGATGCGATTGGCGATATCGCGGTTGTGATAAACGATCAGGTCGGCAATCGCACTCAGCCTGGCTATGGCCTCGGCGTTGTCGATGATTTGTGGTTCGCCCGATACATTGCCGCTCGTCATCACCAGCGGCAGGCCGAATTGCTGGCTGATCATGCTGTGCAGCGGCGTATAGGGCAGCA
>PKWO01000240.1 GCA_003132085.1 Oxalobacteraceae bacterium
GGCTTGCCGGTAGTGCCGGAGGTATACAGGATGTAAGACGGCTCGTTCGATTCCAGCCAAGTGATCGGCACTTGGGCGTCCATGTGCTGCGCACGCTGCGAAGCATAATCGACATCGCGACCCGCCATAGGCACCATCGGCACCAGTCCGCGGTCTATCGTCAGCACTTTGGCGGGCTTGAAGCCGGCCAGATCAATCGCGGCGTCCAGCAAGGGCTTATACGGCACAGGCTTGCCGCCGCGTGAACCGGCATCGGCAGAAACGATTAGTTTCGGTTTCGCATCGTCGATGCGGGTCGCCAGGCTGTGCGAAGCGAAACCGCCGAACACCACCGAATGGANNCGATGCGGGCGCAGGCCAGCATGGCGAAAGTGGCTTCGGCAATCATTGGCATGTAAATCAACACGCGGTCGCCCTTGCCCACGCCCTGTGCCTGCATGATAGCGGCCATGCGGCTGACTTCGGCCTGCAATTGCGTGAAGGTATAGACTTTTTCGGTATTGGTTTCGGTTGAAATCGCAATCAGCGCGGCTGCGTCGCCTTGGGTTGCTACCCAGCGATCGACCGCGTTGTAGCATAAATTGGTCATGCCGCCGACAAACCATTTGGCAAACGGCGCATTGGAATAATCAAGCACTTGCGCATACGGCGCGTGCCAGTCGATCAGTCCCGCTTCCTTTTTCCAGAATGCTTGTGGATCGACGATTGATTCTTGGTAGAATTCGGCGAAATTCATGTCTCCTCCAGTGTCTAAAAATGAAACTCTTGCAACATCCGGGTTAGCCTCGGATTAGCCTCGGGTTAGCATCGAATTAGTCCCATACGCAAGCCAAAAACAAAAAACGCCGCCACAAGTAAAGTGGCGGCGTTTTTTGTGGTGGCATCTACCCGGTCTGTCTAGGTGAATCAGATAACGTAAAGATCGACATATTCATGCACCGGCATCGCTTCCAGTGCGGCCTGGTTGAGCGATATGTCGAGAATGCTTTTTTGTTGCTTGGCCGGAAACTGGCGTGCCAGGTTGGTCTTGAATTTGGCTTCCAGCAGCGGGATGCCATCGGTGCGGCGGCGTGCATGGCCGATCGGATATTCGACGACGACCTCATCAAACTTGCTGCCGTCATTGAATTCCACGGTCAACGCATTGGCGATCGAGCGCTTTTCAGGATCATGGTAGTCCTTGGTGAACGCCGGATCTTCAACGCAGACGATTTTGTCGCGCAACGTGTCGATGCGCGGATCGGCGGCGATATTGTCTTCATAGTCGGATGCGGTCAGGCGACCGAAAATCATCGGCATCGCAACCATGTACTGGATGCAGTGATCGCGGTCGGCGGGATTGTCCAGCGGGCCTTTCTTGTCGATGATGCGGATACAGGCTTCATGGGTGCGAATCGTGACCTTCTTGATGTCCTCAACCGATTTGCCGGCCGCCTTGAGCTGCGCATGCAAGGTCATCCCGGCTTCCACTGCAGTCTGCGAGTGGAACTCGGCCGGAAAGGAAATCTTGAACAGCACATTTTCCATCACGTAAGAACCGTACGGACGCTGGAATTTGAATTTGTTGCCTTTGAACAGTACATCGTAGAAACCCCACGTCTTGGCCGACAATACCGATGGGTAACCCATTTCGCCGGTTTTTGCCATCAAGGCCAGACGCACCGCACGCGATGTCGCATCGCCGGCTGCCCATGACTTGCGGGATCCGGTGTTGGGCGAATGACGATAGGTGCGCAGCGATTGGCCATCGACCCATGCCAGCGATACCGCGTTGAGGATTTCGTCGCGCGACAGGCCCATCATTTCAGCAACCACGGCAGTCGAGGCAACCTTGACCAGAACCACATGATCCAGACCGACCTTGTTGAAAGAATTTTCCAGCGCAATACAACCCTGGATTTCGTGCGCCTTGATCATGCCGGTCAATACCGATTTCATCGTCAGCGGCTTCTTGCCGGCCGCGACCGCGTTGCGTGACAGCCAATCGGCAGTCGCCAAAATACCGCCGAGATTGTCCGATGGGTGACCCCATTCGGCGGCCAGCCATGTGTCATTGAAGTCGAGCCAGCGGATCATCGCACCGATGTTGAACGCAGCTTGCACCGGGTCGAGTTGGAATTGCGTGCCGGGCACCTTGGCGCCGTTCGGCACTATGGTGCCCGGAACGATCGGGCCCATCAGCTTTTTGCAGGCTGGATACTCCAGCGCCTCAAGACCGCAGCCGAGCGTGTCGATCAGGCAGTTGCGGGCGGTGGTATAGGCAACGCTGGAATCGATCTTGTAATTCATCACATAATCGACGATATCGATGATTTCAGTATCGAATTCGGTGCGGACATTTGAAATATGGGCGGACATGTTAATTCCTGTTCATGAAAAATTTATCTGTTCTTACATTTTTTGGCAAGCAGCCGGCCTGCCGTGCGCGGGTGGCGGCTAGCGTTTGCCGATAGGCACGAATTCCAAATCGTCCGGGCCGACATAGTTGGCCGACGGGCGAATAATCTTGTTATCGATACGCTGCTCGATGATGTGCGCCGCCCAGCCGGAGGTACGGGAAATCACGAACAATGGCGTAAACATCGCGGTCGGCACCCCCATCATGTGAT
>PKWO01000016.1 GCA_003132085.1 Oxalobacteraceae bacterium
AGAGCATCAGCCTTCTAAGCTGTAGTAAATTACGAGCATCCATGCGGGTTTTAATCCAGTTTCCGCACCACAAAAACATTAGAAATCCAATAAAATCGAACAGTATTTTCACTCTACTGAAATTTTTTTGTGGAGCAAAAAAAGCACCCAAAATTCACTTGGATTTATCCTGCGTGAACTTCAGTGCCGCACGCCGCACGCCGCTCGGCACTTCCAGCGCACCGTCTCCTCCAACCTGATTGAGTGTATTTGAGCTCCACAGTTTGATAGAAAATAGAGAGTAGCAATCGAATTGCGATGCGGCAATAAAATCCACGAACATTAACTGTTTTCCGTGGTTCGGAATTGGTACGTATGGCAACATCCTGATAGGATTGCGGCAGAGTTCCAACAAGTCGCATATCCGCGAGACAATACTTTTTAGCGAGACATCAGCTTATGAGTGAAGAATTGATTCAAAAACTGGCGGCTGAAATAGCATCTAGGGCAATTCTCCAAAATGGCTATCTCTATCTGATTGTTATTTTTTTAAGTTTAATTGGCACGATTATCGGCCAATTCGTGATGTCGTATGCTCATAAACGCGGCGAAACGCTGGCAACGAAGGCGGATTTCCAAGAAATAATGACGCAGATCAAAGAGTCAACGGCGGCGATTGAAACGATCAAGACTGATATTGCATTTACGAGCGGCCAACAGGCTGCAATTCGCGGACTCTATCGAGAACGCATCGAAAAGATGATTGAAGAAACCTTTGAACTTGATGCATGTATCAATATTGCGAAAGGCGCCACAATTGACGGCCTCAACATAGTTGACGCTATTTCAGCTCACGTCCGACCTTTAGCTCGAATTGAGACGATGCAAAAGCTATATTTCACAAAATTATCTCTCGAAATGATGGATTTGAAATTCAGAACTCTCATGCAAGCCGAAGCTCTCGGGGAGCTATTTCTTGCAATTAAGCAATGTAAATTGGAAGAAAAAACGATTACCTCCGTATCAATGGAAAGACTCAATCAATGTTATGCCGAATTTTGGAAGGCGATTTTGGTCTTGCAAAACAGGTTGCTTGAACAGTATCTTACGAAAACTGGACTAGAGGAAGCCTGAATGCGAAAAGTCAAATGGCCTATCTAATCTACATCCCACCACGGCAAGCCTGATGTGCACAAATTACGTTCCGTCTGCGCGCAAGACGATCCAAGAGCGGTTCAACGCAACAGTCGGCGACGCGATCGGCGAGTACCGCGATCAAGCGTATCAGGACTATATGGAACCAATCATATTGCCGGACGAGCAGGGCGGCCGCAAAGCGGTTTTGGCGGCTTACAGCATGGTTCCGAAACAACACATCTCGCCCGGCGTCAAACGGTTTAGCACAATGAATGCGCGCTCCGAAACAGTAGGACAGTTGCGCAGCTATTCAGGCGCCTGGAAAGCGGGGCAATTGTGCCTGGTGCCGATGAGGGCGTTTTACGAGCCGTGCTATGAGACAGGGGCCGCGGTACGCTGGCGAATTGGCATAGCTGATGACACTGATTTTGCCGTCGCCGGCTTGTGGCGGACATGGAAAGAGCTTGATGGCGAGTTATCGTACGCCTTCACACAACTTACGATCAATGCGGACAACCACCCGCTGATGCGCCGATTCCACAAGCCAGGGGATGAAAAGCGCTCGCTGGTCTTGTTGCCAAGCAATGATTATGATGCCTGGCTCAATTGCCGCGATCCAGAGTTGGCACGATCATTCTTGCGACTCTACCGTAATCCGTGGCAAGCCGGAGATATTTCTCTTGCTGCGGTACAGTGAGTGCAGCCCATGCCGCGTTGCCGCGATTGGAAAAATAAGTGGATGCGTCAACAACCGAAATATACGATTCGGCTGTTGGCATCCCGGTTCCATCTTCTACAATTAGACTCACACACTACCCCTTGATATTACGGATTCGAGCCGCCCATCGTTACCGTAACGGCGGCTCCGGTTGCGGAGCGCGGCGGCGAGATCGAGGCATTGCCTGAAGGCTCGTTCAAACAGTCAGGAACAGGCGTCAACACTGTTATCGTGACCATACCAGGAGCATGACTATGACCACCACTACAATCAATCTTGCGGACGGCAAGAACACCGTGCAGCACCAGAACGGCCCAGGATTACGCGCACTGCGATACGGCGAACCGTGGCGCGATCTGGTCGGCGATGGGCTTGTGCTGGCGATGGCACAGCGGATTGACGAGCTTTCCGCTGGCTGGCTATGTATGGCAAACCGGGTAAGCTAACTTGAGGCCGGTAAGCGTGAACTGCTGGCGGCGCTTGAAGGAATCATGGCTACCGTTGCCGGATGCGTTCAAGCACCCGAATATGTCGCCGCACGCGCGGCAATCGACAAGGCGACCGAAAGCGCACCTGCAATTCAAATTGCATCTTACGGAGACACAGAGGGGAGAATATTTTGTAATATCTGTCTCGTGACCCCGGCTTGCGCAGCGTCTGATGCACCCTTCTTGTCAGATACCGGAAGACTCGACCTATTGGCCTTGTCGCCGGGCTTTACACAACCGTTTGGATTCGGGCAAGCCGGGCTGAACGAAACCACGAGCGTATCTTTGTTTGACCTTGTTAGGCCAACCAAGCCGCCAGGTCCCCTGAAATGAGTGAGAGTCCAGTTTGGTCCCGCACCGCTTAGGCCATAAACAACGGTAAAGTCAATGGTAGAGCCAAAAGTGGGGAGGGCAATCTTGGTAACTGGGGGGTTGCCGGTTGTTGTTTTTGGGAATACAAAATAATACTCATCCTCCGTAGACTGCTGCAGTCCTGCGCTAATTATCTCCCCAAGCCCAAGATCACCCTGGATACCAGAAGTTAGTTTTCTGTTTTGGCAGGCGGTTTTATGTTCCTCAGATATTTCTTCTTCCAGATCCAGCGTGAATGTCTTGCTGATGTTTCTATGCTGTGTGCCGATCAATTGCCCACCGACGGTACTGGTGAAAGCCGTTCCCGTGACAGCTAACGGAGAAATATAACTCAGACTTGGCGATAGACCCTCCGTATTGGTGACATCTAGAGTCAGAGTGGCAGATACGACGTATTGGTTGTCTTTCAGTTTAGGGAACGCCGTCTGCGCGTCTGCAAATTCACATTGTATATGCTTGACGATATCGTTGACAGTAGGGGGCACATTCGATGGACTGCCCGGAGAATCAAAAGAAGGTGGCGACGATAATGTTGAGCATGCACCCAGCATTGAAGATGCCGCTATTGCAAATATAGAGGCTGATCCCATTCTTGTGCTTTTCATGACTTTCTCCCTATGGTTGAAATACCCGCAAATATTGCAAGAAATGGGAGGCTGGGGAGCAGTGGAACTAACTGTGACCCATGATTGACAATGTCGGTCATCGGCCTCACTCCTAGGTGATCTACGGCACTGGAAATTTCAGTCATAGGTAGGGCTTTTGCATGAAGCGACAATATTCTTAAAGATTTATCGGATGGCCTTCGCGATGCTTTAAATCCCCCTCAAAACAACAGCGCATATTTTCTATTTTTTCTGCCGCGCCGGCTTTAACGCCTTGACCACTTCCAATACCTCTTTGGCGATCGCCAAAATTTCATCGGTCTTTCCGGCGTCCAATTAAAATGACTGTTGACGCCTGGTGCAAATTTCCGCATTATTCGACCGGCCGGACGCCGCAATTGCCTGTTCAATCATTAACCTAAGATCGGGCTGCATTCGCAAGCCGAACGGCACAAGGCATTTTGTCATAGATAACCAGCGTATGGAAAATCAATTATTGCCTGTAGCTACAGCATGAAGCCATCAATTCCAGCGAGGCCCATCGCCGTCAACTGTATTTTCGTACACTTGAAACTGAGACTACCGATAACGCGCTATCGCCGCTGCTCAATAATACAGTCGAACAGTCNNTTCGCTGGCGAAGCGCACCGTGTACATCACCGACGAGATTTTTGACTTGGCGCATAAAAATGCCAGCCTGCCGCTGCAAGACGCGCTCGACCTTGCCTATTTGACCGGCCAGCGTCCGTCCGACGCACTCAGCATGACGGAGCATGACATTGTGGACGGCAATCTTATCGTCACGCAGATCAAGACCAAAAAGCCGCTGCGGATCACCATAACCGGCAAGCTGGCCGAGTTGATCGACCGGATACACGCGCGCAAGGAAACCCATAAAGTCGTCACCGGGGCGCTTCTGGTCAATCTGCAAGGAAAACGGCTGACCAAGGACGTATTGCGGAATCATTTTGACGAAGCGAGGAAAGCTGCTGCCAAGGAGAGGCCGGAAATGGCCGACTCCATCAAGGAGTTTTGGTTTTACGACCTGCGAGCCAAGGCGGCGGACGACACCAGCGACGACCGCGACGATCAGGCAGCGAGCAATCTACTGGGGCATGAAAATGTATCAACAACACGCCGCCATTATTTGCGCCGTGGTAAGATAGTGGCCCCCACGGAGTAAGCCCGATCACGGTTTTTGTGGAGCAAGCCGGTTTTTGTGGAGCAAGTGGAAAGCAAAAATCGGCCCGAAACCCCCGTCAGTCCTCATTCTGCCCATAGCTCAGTTGG
>PKWO01000429.1 GCA_003132085.1 Oxalobacteraceae bacterium
CTGATCAACTTGTGGGGCTTTGTCCTGATGGCGCCGATGGGCCTATATGTGGCGCTGCATTTCGACTTTGGCGCGGTACAGGCAAAAGCCTGGCTGCTGCTGCTCTTTTATTCGCTGGCGGCCAGCGTGTGGACGGTGTGGCTGTGGATGACCGGGCTGAAACGCGTTCCGGCAAACATGGCGGGTATTTTCACGGTGATGCTGCCGATTTCCGCTACCGTGGTGGCGGTTCTGGTGCTGGGCGAAGCCCTAAGCGGCATACGACTGCTGGCATTATCGATTGCCTTGATCAGCGTGGCGCTGGCAACCTTGCCGAGCGGGAAAGCCGAAGTGCGCACCGCGCACCCTCCGGCGTAAAGCCAACCGCGAAGGCGGCGGCCCGAATTCAGTCCTCGTTGCCGCATATGCCATTGCCGTCCCGCCCTCTTACCCCGCACGGACTGTTGGCGGAGGGCGCCGGATGGGGTATCCCTTCGGCGTCGATGTGCGCTACGCGCGTGCTCCAGCTTTTTACGCCGTTGCGGTCCAGTTGCAGCCGCACCACCCAACCGATGGTCTGGGCTTCGTTATCCAGGGCATCGATCATGAAGTTGCCGACGCTATAGACGATGAGCTTGCCCCGGTAGTCCTCGATGTTCTGGGTCACGTGCGGATGTCCGCCGATGACTGCATCCGCGCCGGCATCGATCATCAAGTGCGCGAGTTGCCGTTGGCGCGTACTCGCCTGCTCCTCGTTTTCCCATCCCCAGTGCATGATCGGGATAACCACGTCGGCGCCGTAGACACTGCGCGCCTTACGAATATCGGCCACCACTTGTTCGTCTTCGCTCCAGGCGGTGCCGGGCGCGTCCGCATCGGCCTCGAAACTGCGCGGCATGAATTCATTGTATCCAAGCAGCGCGATCCTGATGCCTTTGCGTTCGATGATTAACGGCGCATGCGCCTCGCTCAAATTGCGGCCTCCGCCGAAGCGCAAAATACCCTGCCGGTCGAGCAAGCCCAGCATTTCGGCAAACGCCGAGCGGCCGAAATCCCCTGAATGATTGTTGGCAACGGATACCGCATCAAAGTGCCGCTTGAGTACATCCAAGGTGCGCGGATGGGCGCGAAAATTGAATATCTTGTCCTCGGCGTCGCCCACGGTGGCGACCACGCATTCGAGGTTGCCGACACGAATGTCGGCGTTATCCAATATCGCGGCAAACGCGGCGAACGGGTCGCGGCCTTGTTCGATCGCCTTGCCGGGCTGACCGTCCAGCACGATGTCGCCGGCGAATACCAGGCTGACCGCAGGTTGCGGCTCGGCGCCGATTGCATCACCCGTTGTGGCACCCATTGCGGCGCCGGTAGCGGCGGCAACAGTCAAAACCATGCAGAGGGCGGACATGACGGTTCGTCCGGCAACACCGAAAAACCCATCGCGCATCATGGTCGGACCTCCAGCAGCGCGCAACCGTATTGAAGTTCTCGCCCCAGAGGCGGCGCGTACAGGTAGTGAAGCCCGGTCAGCGCGTAAGGCGAGTCCGAACTCGCAAAAGGCGGGACGTATTTCGCTTCCTGGATCAGCACCGGCTGGCGTCTGGTTTCATAATAGACGTAGAGCTTGATGGTCTCGATGTGCCGGTCTGTGCCCAGAACCACGGCCTTGAAACGAAAGCGCCCATCGATATCAATCGATTCGGCCGTATAAGGGTCGCTGCCGGCTGCCGTGTCCAACGTGTGCGTGGTGCCCGCATAGGTGATCGCGCAACGCAACAGCGGTGCGGCGGCGGCATTCGCGCCGAGCATCGTTGGTAGAAGCAGCGCGCCCAACGCCGCACTGACGCATTTCATCGCTACGTTTTTGGTCATCGTGATCCGGTTATGGCTGTTCAATTGCGACATGGTAACCTAACCGACGGCATCGGTTAGTGCAGCACTTTCAGGCAATCGCGCCACGCTCGTGCGACAATCTCTCACTATTCTGTAGCATTCGCCCACTATCTGGAGGAGATAAAACTGCCATGCCCAAGAAAAATGCCTTTTACGCGCAATCCGGCGGTGTAACCGCTGTCATCAACGCTTCCGCCTGCGGCGTGATAGAAACGGCGAGCAAGCATAAAGACAAGATCGGCAAGGTCTACGCCGGCCGCAACGGCATTATCGGAGCGCTGACCGAGGACCTGATCGACACCAGCAAGGAGTCTGCCGCCGACATCGCCGCCCTGCGCTTCACGCCGTCCGGCGCGTTTGGTTCCTGCCGCTATAAACTGAAAAGCCTGGAGGCCAACAAGCGCGAATACGAACGCCTGATCGCGGTGTTCAAGGCGCACAATATCGGCTACTTTTTCTACAATGGCGGCGGCGATTCTGCCGATACCTGCTTCAAAGTGTCACAACTCTCGGAGACGCTGGGTTATCCGGTACAAGCGATCCATGTGCCGAAGACCGTGGACAACGACCTGCCTATCACCGACTGCTGCCCCGGCTTCGGATCGGTCGCCAAATATGTCGCGGTGTCCGCGCTGGAAGCGTCGTTCGATGTGAAGTCGATGTCCAAGACGTCGACCAAAGTTTTTGTGCTCGAGGTGATGGGCCGCCATGCCGGCTGGATTGCCGCCGCCGGCGGATTGCTGACGGACCACCATATTCCGGTACTGATCCTGTTCCCGGAGGTGCCGTTCGATCAAAAGAAATTTCTTGCCAAGGTTGACGCCAATGTCAGGAAATTCGGTTACTGCACGATCGTGGTATCCGAAGGCTGCCACTACCCTGACGGCACATTCCTGGCGGAACAAGGCACGCGCGACGCATTCGGTCACGCGCAGTTGGGTGGCGCAGCGCCGGTCGTCGCCAACATGATCAAGGACGCGCTGGGGTACAAGTTCCATTGGGCAGTGGCCGATTACCTGCAAAGGGCGGCGCGCCATATTGCATCCAAAACAGATGTCAAACAAGCATACGAACTAGGCAAGGCCGCCGTGCAACTGGCGGTAAAAGGCCGCAATGCGGTGATGCCGACCATTGAGCGGCTCTCCGACGTGCCATACAAATACAAGATCGGCGTGGCCGATCTCAAGGACGTGGCGAATGTCGAAAAGTTCATGCCGGCAAATTTCATCAGCAACGACGGCTATGGCATCACGGCAAAGTGCAAACGCTACCTGACGCCGCTGATCCAGGGTGAGGATTACCCCAAGTACGCGGATGGCCTGCCGCAATACGTGACGTTGAAGAATCTGGCGGTAGCCAAGAAATTACCCGCGTTTAAGGTCTAGTCCCGGTGTAGTCCCGGTGTAGTCCCGGTGTAGTCCCGGTGTAGTCCCGGTGTAGTCCAGCCGACATAGATCCTCGCCGTCGTTCCCGCGCAAGCGGGAACGACGGCGGATTGTCGAACGACATTTGCTAAAGTGCAGAGATAAGTCCGGACCACGCTTTGCCGCAAAGCGACTGTTTCGCGCGAAAATCTACCGCCGTCGCTCCCGCCCGATCAATCCGTCTTACTTCTTGATCGATTCCACTGGAATGGTCAGCACAACATCGTCGCTGACGTAAGGCGCATACTTGCCGGCATTAAATTCGGAACGCTTGATCGTGGTCGTCGCGTTGGCGCCGCAAGCATCTTTCTTCAGCATCGGGTGCGGCATGCACTTGAACGAAGTGACTGTCAGGGTTACCGGTTTGGTGATGCCCTTGACGGTCAGCGCGCCGTCAACCGAAGCCACTTTATCGCCGTCGAATTTGACGCTGGTCGACTTGAAGGTGATGGTCGGATATTTCGCGGTGTCAAAGAAATCCTCGCCCTGGATGTGTCCGTTGAACAGCGGGTAACCGGTGTCCACCGACGTAGCGTCGATCAGCACATCGACCGAGCCGGTTTTGGCCGCGCGATCCAGCACGATGGTGCCGCTGGTCTTGTCGAAACGGCTTAACTGGGTCGAGTAGCCAAAATGGCTGTACTCGAAGCGCGGCAACGTGTGGGTGCCGTCGATCACATAGGTTTCGGGGGCCGCGAATACGGCGCTGGAAAGCGAGGCGGCAAGTGCGAAAGCAGCGAGTTTCTTCATGTTGTGTTTCCTTTATGGTTGAGGGTTGCAGCGTTAGGAATTGCAGCGTAACAGAGGTAATAAAATGGCGCTTGCGCACGGTTCAAGGTGATTTGCCCGATCTATCGAGGGCGATGCGTAAATCCCGCAAAGCGGCTTGGATACGCGCACAATCTTCCGTCGCAAAATCTGCGAAGACCTTGCTCATATACGCCAAATGCGCGGGAAATACGGCATCGAACACAGCATCCCCTTTTTCGGTCAATTGCACGATTTGACTGCGGCCATCGTGCTCGCATGGAGTGCGGCGAACCAGATTTTTGGCGATCAGCCGATCCACCACCCCGGTCAACGTGCCCTTGGTAATCAGGGTTTTTTCGCCCAATTCCTTGGATGTCATCCCACGCGTATTGCCCAGCGTGGCAATGATGTCGAATTGCGACGGCGTCAGCCCGACTTGACGAATATGCACAGCGGAGTATGTCTCGAACGCTTGATAACAGCGGACGAGCTCGCGCATTACCGGCAGG
>PKWO01000176.1:0-4437 GCA_003132085.1 Oxalobacteraceae bacterium
CTTCATGAACGTGCTCGACTCGTCGATCGCTAACGTGTCGATACCGGCTATCTCAGGCGACATGGGGGTTTCGCCGCAACAAGGCACCTGGGTCATCACCTCGTTTGCAGTGGCGAATGCCATTTCCGTGCCTTTGACCGGCTGGTTGACCATGCGTATCGGCCAAGTACGGCTGTTCATCGGGTCCATCCTGTTGTTCGTGATGTCGTCCTGGCTGTGCGGCATGGCGCCCAATATTGAAATGCTGATCGCGGCACGGGTGCTGCAAGGCGCAGTGGCGGGGCCGATGATTCCACTGTCGCAAGCGTTGCTGCTATCCAGTTATCCGCCGGCGAAAAGCGGGATGGCGCTTGCCTTTTGGGGGATGACGACGCTGGTAGCGCCGATCATGGGTCCGTTGCTGGGCGGCTGGATCTCCGACAACTATTCATGGCCCTGGATCTTCTATATCAATATTCCGATCGGCATCTTTGCCGCCTGGGCTACCTGGTCGATCTATCACAAGCGCGAATCGCATATTGTCCGTTTGCCGATCGACAAGATCGGGTTGGCGCTGCTGGTGCTATGGGTGGGTTCTCTGCAAATCATGCTCGATAAAGGTAAGGAACTGGACTGGTTTAATTCCGGCCAGATCATCCTGCTGGGCGCAGTCGCCGTCGTGTGTTTCATATACTTCATTATCTGGGAGCGGGGACAAACCCATCCGGTGGTCGATTTGTCGCTATTCAATGGGCGCAATTTTAGCGGCGGTGTGGTTGCCATATCGGTAGCTTACGGTTTGTTTTTCGGCAGCTTGGTTATTTTGCCCTTGTGGCTGCAAACCCAACTCGGCTACACCGCGACCGAGGCCGGCAAGGTAATGGCGCCGGTCGGTTTCTTTGCGATCATCCTGTCTCCGGTAGTCGGGAAGCTGTTGCCAAAAATCGATGCGCGGCTGGTTGCGACCATGGCATTTATTATTTTTGCCATTGTGTTCTATATGCGATCCCAGTTTACGCCCGACGTCGATACGATCACGTTGATGATACCGACGGTGATTCAAGGCGCCGCGATGGCGATGTTTTTCATCCCGCTGACCTCGATTATCCTTTCCGGGCAGCCGCCCGAGAAAATCCCGGCTGCGGCAGGCTTGTCCAATTTTGTGCGAATCATGTGCGGCGGCATCGGCACCTCGGTCACTTCAACCATCTGGGAAAATCGCACAACGCTGCACCATGCACAATTGGCGGAGCATACCGGTATACAAAATCCGGCCTTCGACCAATCGGTGCACGCGTTGATGGCACAGGGAATGTCTGAGCCGGGCGCATGGGCTGTGATCGAACGAACCATAGGAATACAAGCGAGCACCTCTGCGGCGACCGATATTTTCTGGATCTCGTCGGTATTATTTTTGAGCTTGATTGCACTGGTCTGGATGACTAAACCAAGCAAATCCGCGATGCCGGTTGATGCCGGCGGCGCGCATTGATGCGCAATGAATTCATCCGGAATTTGCGCAGGTATCGGTGCGCTTGAACTTGCTGGGCGGCTATGCCAAATCCGCGGCGACTAACACATTGCAGCGGATTTTTTCGACCAGCATCGCGTCGGCCGAGCCGCGCCACCAGCGCATCGCGAGCGGCTTGTTGCGCGAGTGGCCGACAATGACCAGTTCAATCCCCAGTTTTTCCACCAGTTCACTAATGATATTGACTGGTTCGCCCGCCTGCAAGTGGTCTATCACATTCAAGCCGGCATCCGCAAGTAGCGCATGGCTTGCCGCCAATTCATTGTCTATCTTATATTTTTCGGCAGCCAGCACGGCTTCGCATACATGTTCGCCGGCCATCAGATAGGTGCCCACATTGATCACGCCGACCAAATGGATTTCTGCGGACGGCCCCGGAGTAAGGCGTAGGCAGGCATGCAATGCCGAACGGCTTTCCGGCGCGTCGTTGTAGGCAACCAGTATTTTTTGATACATTGCGTACTCCTTCTCCGATAGCGTAAGGTCGGAACCCGACAGGCCGAGCCACCATCCGCTTACAGGCATTATGCAAGAGCTTCCCCCAATGCGCTAGGCGTAGCGGGAAGTTCTGGCGATATACCGCCCGCTTCTCCATTTTTAGTTATTCATCATGTGAATATCAAATATTCCTAAAATAAAGTATCTGTATGTGATGCGGTGCAGTATCTTGAATCCGTCTCCTCCGATATTCTTTATGAAAATTGGAATTAGCCCGCGGCTGCAAAGCTCGCGGGTTTTTTTTGCAGATTGCTTCATATTGGAAAGCATTGGCGTCGCATAGACGGCAACTGATTTTTCAATCGGGCGATGCGTGACCCATGCGGTTATTAGCCTATGCACACGATGCCAACGGGAAATCTTGTTTACGATCAAAAGACAGTTACAATAGCTCCACATGGAGGGCAAGCAGTGATGATTCCAATTGGTATAAACTCAACCCGCAGCAGCAGCCGCGAAGGTGGTCGGCTTGTCGCGAAAATAATGTTGATCGTGCTTGCCCTAAATCTTGCCGGTTGCGGTGTGATGGCCGCTCCATGCCGTATTACTTCTGCCGCCCTTAAGATGGTTCCTTTGGTCGGCCATGTTGCGGCGCTACCTACTGACGCATGTGCCGCTGTTATTGATCCTTGACAGGTAATGTAACGATTCCCACGGATTCGCGTCGGCAGGCATTGGCATAACTGCCGTGAGTACTCACACCATCGTCATTTTGGCCAAGAAATTCCCTCATTTGAATGCTTGGATTGCGCAAATAAGCGTAGGCTAGTCTGTGTTCGCCGACACCTCCTGAATTGTTAAGATGCCCGTTGCCGGTTCCGTCCTTAAACTGGAGGACTGCCGACCGGAGATCTGCATTACCGTGTAAACATAAATGAAAATATATTGCAATATATTTTCTATTTTGAAAAATTTATATCATGTTATGCTTAATTGTAAATATTTTAACCGCCCGATTGAATACCTAAACATTCTGTAGCATTCTAAAATTTCCGCTTCGATAAGCCGGTTCCTCCAGCATCGCCGTATCTCGGTTTTTGATCGGGAAATACGAATCAAAACTCAATCAAGGAGAGCGTCTCATGAGTACAACGCGATATACCCAAGAACACGAATGGCTGCGTATTGAAGCAGATGGTCTCGTCACGGTCGGCATAACCGATTTTGCGCAAGGCCATCTTGGCGATCTCGTGTATGTGCAACTCCCGGAGGTCGGCGCGGAACTGGGCAAGGGCGAAGAAGCGGCCGTGATCGAGTCGGTCAAGACTGCCGGCGAAATCATGATGCCAACCGCCGGCACTATCGTTGAAGTCAATACGTTATTGGCCGACGAACCGGGCAAGGTCAACGAAGAGCCGCTCGCCGGCGGCTGGTTCTTCAAGATGAAGGTCAACCACCCGGATGAGTTGGATGCCTTGATGGATGAAGCCGCTTACGCGACTTTCATTGCCGATCTGGACTAAGTCATCCAGGCGGCGCGAAACCGGCCGGCCTGATGTCGACGGCAGTTGGTTCCATTTATAGATAGACATGCAACGGGAGTTACCATGGTTCAGAGAAGGTCTGCTTTCGCGGATTTAGAGCAGCACACGGATTTCGTCGGCAGACATATCGGACCCGGTGAATCCGATCAACAGGCGATGTTGGCCGAACTTGGCTTTGACGGCATGGATGCCTTCATCAAGAAGGTTGTTCCGGCCAGCATCTTGTCGCACGAGCCGCTGCAAATCGATCAGGCCCGCAGCGAACCCGAAGTGCTGGCTGCGTTGCACAAAATCGCTTCAAAGAATCAGATGTTTACATCCTTCATTGGCATGGGGTATTACAATTGCCATACGCCGACCGTGATTTTGCGCAACCTGCTGGAGAATCCGGCCTGGTACACCGCTTATACTCCGTATCAGCCGGAGATTTCGCAAGGCCGTCTGGAAGCGCTGCTCAATTTCCAGACTATGGTGTGCGACCTCACCGGCATGGAGATCGCCAATGCCTCATTGCTGGATGAAGCGACCGCCGCCGCCGAAGCGATGACCTTTTGCCAGCGGGTTTCGAAAAGCAACAGCACCACTTTTTTCGTCTCGCAAGACTGCTTACCGCAAACCATCGACGTCGTGCGGACCCGCGCTGCGCCTATCGGTATTGACGTGGTGGTCGGCGATCATCGCAGCGTCCTGGATCAATTGGATTGCTTCGGCGTGCTGTTGCAATATCCGGCGCTTGACGGCGAGATTCACGACTACGCGAGTACCGTAGCCAAAGCCCATGCGAAGGGCGCACTCGTGGTGGCGGCTGCCGATTTGCTGGCGCTGACCCTGCTCACGCCGCCCGGCGAATTTGGCGCTGATGTGGCAATTGGTTCGGCGCAGCGTTTTGGCGTGCCGCTCGGCTATGGCGGTCCGCACGCAGCCTACTTTGCCACTAAAGACGTC
>PKWO01000176.1:4479-4660 GCA_003132085.1 Oxalobacteraceae bacterium
CCAGCATGTACGCGGTCTATCATGGGCCGCTGGGACTGAAGACCATTGCGCATCGCGTGCACCGTCTGACTGCCACGCTTGCAGATGGCTTGCGCAAGCTCGGGTTCGACGTCCGCACATCGGCATTCTTCGACACCATCACCATACATACCGGCAGTCGCGCGCAAGGCATCCATGCAGC
>PKWO01000238.1 GCA_003132085.1 Oxalobacteraceae bacterium
CAAATCGCAACGCGGTGAGGCGGCAAGCTAGGTTGGCGCCAAGGCGATCGGATGAAGCGACCAATCATGAAGCTGTCATTCCCGCAGGTCGTCGATTCGCGGGAATGACGGTTTCGCAGGGGTCCGAACAATTATAATCGCTGCACAATAATCTGCGCCGTCAGGTCCCGGACCATCTGGTCGATCGCGGGCCGCATGGCGTCGAATTCACTTGCGTTGCAGACGCGGCCGGAATGATGAAATTGGTAGTGACGTTTTATCAGCACGCTATTTTCATGCCGTATATATTCCGACGTATAGTCAAAGTAGGCATCGTGGATCGTCACTGGCGTGGGTATGCCCGTGATGGTGGCTTCTTTCGGCATTTCCATCAGCGACTGTTCGTCCATCGTCACGTCACGACATGAAAACGGCTGTGTCCGTTCTTTTTCCAGCGCAATACCGGATACCGTATCGAAGATCGCGCTATTGAAAGTGCTTGATACCGGAATACGGACAATACCCGGAAAGGCCAGGAAGTTCGCAATATGGCCTGCAAACTTTACCTGGTAATCATCTCCATTTGCGTTCATGTCGCCCGGATCGAATGTTCCGGTGCCTTTTTGCCCTTGCGCCGCCAAAATGCGTGCGACCAAATTGTCGCGATCCGCTTGTGCGACAGTGCGGTTGCCGGCGCGATACACCTCTGCTTCCCAACCCGTCAGCGACATCGATTTGGTAAAATCGGCGCTTCCGTCAGCGGCAAACTTAAACCGGCTGATGCCGGCCACTCTTGAAGCTTGCGTCGGCGGCGTGCGCGCCAGTTTTCCAGTCTTGGTCAGCAGAACCGGCTTGTCGATTTCGTTATCAGGCAAGTAACCGGCCGCAATCGAATCGGCGCTCGAATCCAGATAGATATCCAGGCTTGGGATATAGGTAATCACCTGGTTAAAAAAGCGTAGCGTCGGGACGCTTGGCGCCGCATACAATCTATCCCGATTGATCAACGCCGGCGTGCTGTCGATGCCAAGCGCCGCAAGCAGCGACTCCATCAATGCGGCATGGTCTTTGCTGTCGCCGTAACGGTTGTCCAGCACACTGCCGGCATCATGCGGAATGACTCCGGCGGCGCCAATTGGAACGGTAACGCTGCGAATATTTTTGCGCACCCAGTTCGCCAGCGCCCATGCTTGTGCACGCGGATCGCTAAGATTGGCCGTTATTTTGTGTGCCAGTTCCGAGATTTTCGGGGTGACAACGGCCATGTCCCTGGCGTTTTTGTCGTAAGCTTGTGCGAAGGAGGCGAAATCGGCAAAGGTCGATACGTACAGACGCGGCCTATATTCCATCCAATCGATGGAACCTTGCTCAACGCGATGGTTTTCAGTCGGGATGTAATCCCAGCGATAGATTTTCCGACCCGCCGGACTGACCGGCATCGAAGCAGCGAAACCGATGCTATCCGCATTCAGTTGAAGCCGATCCGGCATATCGTAGATCAAGCTGAAATGTCTGGTGTGATAAAACGCCGGTGCGGAAATATCTTCGAACTGGCCCGGGAACAATGCCGCACGTCGATTTTTCTTGTATTTTATAACCAAGCGATCACCGACTGCGACCTCCTGAAATGTCACTACTTTCGCTCCGGTATCTTGAAACATCCGCGCATCCGACGAGCGAGGCTCTTGCTGATCCTTGATTTCACTGAGCGGCACAACGATTATGTGGCCATCCGGTTTTTGCGTATAGGCATCCGTTACATCCAGTGTTTCCAGTGCCCGGTTGTAGCTCAGCGAGCGTTGCGCGTAGGTCGAAATGGCTCGCTCTGCGTTAATCAGCAATACCGTATCATGCGTGGCTACGAAACTTCCATCGGCGTTGACAACAAATGATTGCATCTCCTTTTCTATCGTTATCGATGAATCGGTACCATCGTCTTTCGCATTGGCGGTACATAATATCGATAAAAAAACGAAGCCGATAAAAATACGATTGAAAATGAGATCAACTAGTTGCATGGTGATTCCTGTCGCTGTTGGAATGGGGGAAAACAAAGAGTAATGCGCAATCTATCATCAAATTGCACGCTTTAATCCATCGATATCCGAGATAGGCGCATTCTCCGCGGAATTCGCGTGGACCGTCGCCTTTAAGAGGGAAAGTGCAAGGACGACGGAGGGTTTTATCGATTTCCAGAGTTGTTCAGAGGGAGTTGAATAGTCACGCAAATTCTTTGATATTACGCCCCAACTTGAGCGCGGCGCGGTACCCCGGCCAGGCGATTTGGCGGAACATATATTCTTCCATAGGACATTCGGCCCGGCGAACGGTAAAATGATGAGATTGACAGCCCTTCAACTATCGGCATGCACAACATGACCCACGCTCAACTAAAAACCGTCCAATGCTTGTCGCCGGCCGGTTTGCACAGGATGGCATACAAGCAATGGGGCGATCCGCAGAATCCCAATGTGCTGGTGTGCGTGCACGGCCTGAGCCGCGTCTCGGACGATTTTGACGTCTTGGCACGGAACTTGTCCGATACCTATCGCGTAGTGTGTCCGGACGTGGTGGGGCGCGGGCGCTCGGATTGGTTGCGCGATTCGCGCTATTACGTGGTGCCGCAGTATGTCAGCGACATGGTGACATTGTTGGCGCGGTTGGAGGCTGAGACGGTCGATTGGTTCGGCACTTCGATGGGAGGCTTGATCGGGATGGGACTGGCGTCCTTGCCTGAAAGCCCGGTACGGAAATTGCTGTTAAACGATGTCGGTCCAAGTCTGAATCCTGCCGCGATTGCGCGCATTGGCGATTATCTCGGGAAACCGGTTCGATTCGGGACCTTCGACGAGGCCGCGCATTACGTCAAGGCGATTTCGCAGACATTCGGGCCGCATACAGATGAAGAGTGGCGTAAATTGGCTGGCGACGTGTTGCGCCAGGACCAGGATGGGCAATGGATATTGCACTACGATGCCGGTTTGGCGATTCCGTTCAAGGCGGCGACACCTGAAAGCGTGCAGCGCGACGCCGCGTTGCTGGCGGCGACCTATGACGCGATTACTTGCGAGACGATGGTGGTGCGCGGCGCGGAATCCGATTTGTTGACGCGTGAAGTGGCGCAGTCGATGACCACGCGCGGACCGAAGGCGACGCTGGTCGAGATTGCAGGCGTCGGCCACGCACCGACTTTCACGCATGCCGACCAGATCGCGATCGCGAAAGATTTTTTTATCGGTTGAATGACGATTGCATAGGGGGTGTAGCAGGGAATTCGACGGGCATTGCCCGCCGCCCGGCGAACGCTCTCTCCCTAAAGGGACCCAGGGGGAAATGATGGATATCGCACGTTTGCACGTAGGCAAGACTCTTTCTGAAACGGCAATTTACAACGGTACGGTTTATCTTGCCGGCCAGGTTGCCGAGAACACGACCAATAATATCGATGGCCAGACACGCGAAGTGCTCGGCCGTATCGATCGTTTGCTGGCCGAAGCGGGGTCCGATAAAACCCGTATCCTGATGTGCCAGATATTTCTTGCCGATATAAAAGACTTCGTCACGATGAATACGGTATGGAATGAATGGGTTGCTGCCGGCCAGACGCCGCCGCGCGCGACCGTCGAAACCAAGCTCGCCAAGCCGGAATGGCTGGTTGAAATGGTCGTTACCGCCGCTTTGAAATAATGGTATCGCTCACCGTCAAGCAAAGTGAAACGCACCAGCTATTTGCCGGCCTGACCGCAGAGGAGAGCGCGCGCCTGACGGCCGTGCTGGATTTCGTCAAGCCGATATACAGCGGCAAGCCGTTGGTGACCGGGCAGGATGCTTTTGCCTTTTCGCAAGGCGTTGCAACGACATTGGCGTCGCTGAGAACCGATGTCGATACCCGTGTTGCCGGCGTGCTGTTTGAGCTGACGGTACTCGACCCCGCCGTTGCCGAAACCGTCGAAACCCGTTTCGGCAAGGAAATTGCCGACATGGTGACCGGCATACGCCAATTGATGCGTTTGCACGAGACGACGTTTGCGCAACAGGAAGTGGCGCGCGGCAAGAATGCGGCGCAACATGCGGCCGCGCAACTGGAAACCCTGCGCAAGATGCTGCTGGCGATGGCGNNCCCGCCAATACGCGCGCGAAACCTTCGATCTCTACGCGCCCTTGGCCAATCGGCTCGGCATCTGGCAATTGAAGTGGGAATTGGAGGATCTGTCGTTTCGCTTTATTGAGCCGGAAGCGTACAAGCGCATCGCGAAAATGCTGGAAGAAAAGCGCATGGAGCGCGAGGGCTTCGTCGATACGGCGATCGTGCGCCTGAAGTCGGAACTGGCCGCCGCCGGCATCAAGG
>PKWO01000032.1 GCA_003132085.1 Oxalobacteraceae bacterium
TTATTTAAACAAAGAACCATAATAGACATACTATCCACTAAGATGAAAGCAGTTTAACGTTTTCCACTTAAAAATGGCCGTTGGCCGAACAGGAGACAAAACCATGTTGCCCCATTACCTGAAACGCTCGTTGTATCTTGCCGGATTTTCTCTGGCTTTCTGCCATGCCGGTATTGCAGCAGCTTGGGAGCCGACCAAACCAATCGAAATCGTCGTGCCGTTCGGCGCCGGCGGTGCAACCGATCAGATGGCGCGTTCGATTCAGGGCATCATCACCACGTACAAGATGCTGAAGCAGGCAATCATTGTGCAGAACAAGGCCGGCGCGAGCGGTGCCGAAGGATTGATGGACGTTAAATCATCGCCCGGCGACGCGCACAAATTGCTGGTGAATTCTGCGTCGCTGTACATGACGCCGATGGCGACCGGCCTACCGTTCAACTGGCGTGATCTGACGCCCGTTGCAATGGTTGCGCAGGATGAATTCATTTTTTGGGTAAATAGCGATAGCCCATATAAAACTGCTCCCGAATATCTGGCCGCGGTCAAGAAAGCGCCGGAAACCTTCAAAATGGGCGGCACCAGTTCCAAACGTGAAGACCACATCATCACGTCGCTGGTCGAGAAAAAAAGCGGCGCCAAATTCATCTACATTCCGTACAAGAGCGGCAGCGAAGCCGCGACGCAGCTCTCCGGCAAGCATGTCGATTCCAATACCAACAACCCATCCGAATCGATCGCCCAATGGCGCGCCGGGCAGCATCGTGCGCTCTGTCTGTTTGCGGATAAGAGAATCGGGTACCAGGCCAAGGTGACCGACACGCAAAGCTGGGCCGATGTCCCTACCTGCAAGGAACAAGGGCTCGACGTGCAGTACCAGATGCTGCGCGTCATCATGCTGCCCGGCGGCGTTTCGCCGGACGTGGCGAAATTTTATGTGGATCTTCTGCAGAAGGTGGCTGCTACGCCTGAATGGAAGACATATCTTGAAAAGAACGCACTGAAACCGTCGTTCATCAGCGGCGAAGCGCTGCGTCAGTATTTGACTAAAGACGAGCAAACCACTCGGGAAATCATGAAGGCAGCGGGTTTTCTCGCGCAATAAACAGGCCTTTCATCGCTTTGCGCCGCCCTCTATTTGTAGGGGACGGGTGGCGCTGCTAAATTCATCGTTTGACGCCCGCTTAATTCAAATATGAACATACCAACTGAGCCGTCTGAAGCAGCCGAGGGATCGGAGGCTGCCATCACGATACGAACTGCCGAACTCATCGTGGGCGGGTTGCTGGCGGCACTTGCGCTGCTGGTCATCTGGAGTAACTACCGGCTCGGCGCCGGATGGGCCTCCGACGGTCCACAGGCAGGTTATTTTCCGTTCCGGCTTGGCATTGTCATTCTTTTGGCAAGCATCACCGTCATTGCCCAGGCAATCCTGAAGGCGGACCGATCGACTTTTGTCGAACGGGCGCAACTGAAGCTGGTCGCGATTGTCTTGCTTCCGCTTATCGTCTATGTCGCTGCGATTCAGGTAGTCGGCATTTACGTCCCCTCGGCTCTTTTTATCGGCATTTTCATGATGGCCGTCGGCAAGTTCAGCTGGTGGAAAGCAAGCGTCATCGGCGCCGGAACCACTTTGGCAATTTTTTGGATTTTTGAACTGCAATTCCAGGTCCCTCTTCCCAAAGGGCCGCTCGAACAATTGTTCGGATTTTGACCGGAATCTAGATGGAAGATATCTCTTCGCTATTACACGGCTTCGCCATTGTCATGTCATGGCAAAACCTCGGTTTGATGATGATCGGTATTCTGCTGGGCATCGTGGTCGGCGTCTTGCCCGGATTGGGTGGTCCGAACGGGGTGGCCATTCTGCTGCCGTTGACGTTCACAATGAATCCGACTTCGGCCATCATCTTGCTGTCCTGTATTTACTGGGGCGCGCTGTTCGGGGGCGCGATCACTTCGATACTATTCAACATTCCGGGGGAAGCACATTCGGTGGCGACCACCTTCGACGGTTATCCGATGGCGCAGCAGGGCAAGGCCGGGCAGGCGCTCACCAGCTCGTTTACCGGCTCTTTCATCGGTGCATTGTTCGGTGTGCTCATGATTACATTTTTAGCGCCGATGGTGGCGAAGTTTGCATTGCGCTTCGGGCCGCCGGAGTTTTTTGCTGTCTACTTTTTGACGTTCTGCAGTTTCATCGGCATGGGTAAGGAACCGAAAGCAAAGATCCTGATTGCCATGTGCATCGGCTTTGTGCTTGCGGCAGTCGGCATGGACACCGTTTCCGGCCAGTTGCGCATGACGTTCGGTATTCCCGTATTGCTGCGCGGCTTCGACTTTCTGGTGGCGGTAATCGGTCTTTTCGGCATTAGCGAAATCCTGATGACGATGGAAGAAGGCCTCGCATTCAAAGGCAAGAAAGCAGAGATCGACCTGAAAGTGGTCTTCAAGACGTGGGCGTCCTTGCCGCGTTACTGGTTGACGCTGCTGCGTTCATGTGTAATCGGATGCTGGCTCGGCATCACGCCGGGCGGCGCCACCGCTGCCTCCTTTATGGGCTACGGTGTTGCAAAGC
>PKWO01000124.1 GCA_003132085.1 Oxalobacteraceae bacterium
AGAACGAGATCGACAACAAGGGGTATACTGGGCAGGAAATGTTGGATCAGTTGCAGTTGGTGCATCTGAATGGACGCGTCTACGATCCGTTCACCGCTAGGTTCATCAGTGCTGACCCGGAAATACAAGATCCGAGCCATAGCCAGTCTTACAACCGATACTCCTACGTCTGGAATAATCCGACCAACGATACCGATCCGAGCGGATTTAGTTGTAACGATCCGCAGGACGGCGGCGATTGTGTGATCATCGGGCACCTAAATGCTACCGATGCCAGTAGCGCCGAGAATGGGATGTTTGTCGCAGTGGGAACCAGCGCTGTTCGGTCGGTTGTACCGAACGTAGCAGCGGCAGCAGGGAGCAGGGTGTCGCTTGGCGCGTTATTCCGCGCTGTTGCAATAGATAATCCGTTGGGGTTGTTAATCCAATTGATGCAGCCCATTACAATGGGCAATGATGATGTATATACGCCGGAAGAACTGGCGGCGATGGATAAAAAGGCTCTCGATGGAAAAAAAAGTGACGCTGCGAGTGGTGGTGCTGAACCGCCGCCTGATCCTAAGAATGATAAGAACGACAAAAACAACAAAAAAGTTAAACCTGATCGAGAACAAAAACCTGATGACGCCCCAGAGGGTACAAGAGGTGTTGACAAAGATAAGCGGTTAGATCGTGAAAAGATTCATGAGATAAAAAGGCAAATCGGGGCTGGCGCTAAGGATTGGGTCGGCATTGATCGAGAGGGAAATATCTGGACCAATGAGGGCGGGCAAGCCGCGAATCAAGGACATTACCAGGACTTCATACATTGATGACAAAGCGCGGACTAAATTTCACGATACGGCTACGACATTCGACTTGGCGAATTGACCGTATCAATGTTGGCATGGAAGTGCTTCCTACTGGATTTCACGAGGTCGGTTTGCCACGTAAAACACCAGCAGGAACACCCCTAAAAGGGAGGTACCAAGATACATATTGGTTCTACGATTTGGCTGTTGAACTCGATACCAGTTTGGCAGCAGCAATTGATCAGGGAAATATATGGTTACTACCAAAGAAAGGATTTGTTGCCGAATTTGTAGGTTCTGGTGGTGAGATCGATTACTACATTACGCTCTCTACAGATGGTCATTTTGCAGAAGAACTTTCAGCAGAATTGATGCGCCAGTGTTCAGCACTAGGAGTGCGGATCGGGTTCGAAATCTTCATGGCCAAGTAGATGCCGTGATCTGGTATCGCCGGCCTGTAGGCCATTGCCCTGCCTGCGCAGGATTTCTGCCTGCGCCTGCTCCAGGGTGATCTCGCCGGTGATCACGCGGTGCCCTGTCCATGTTCATTTCGCCAAAAAACGAACGGGGAAACGGCAATTTCTTGAAAAAATTGCCTGCGCTCTTTAAAAATTCAGCGCCAAAAATGCCGGCTCAACCGGCATTTGAAGCATTTCCCGTTCGAATTGCGCGGTCAATCAGGCAAATGACAGCAAAATGACGAGCTTCTTCCCGGACAGCGAGTGTTGTCCGTTGCAAACCAACCGACACAAGCAATTGTCTAATACCGTAAATAATATCCCGTCAGCAATCCATCCCAGACGGTGCAGAATTGAACGTCCTTCGGCGGACGGCGATAAGGATCGATCTTGTGCCACGCCTCAAAAGGCGTGCGCCCGCCGAGGTGCTGGTGAGGACGCAGCAAATTATACCAAACCCGGAATTCGGAAACAGCAACTTCGAGACCGGAGAAGTCGTTCACGGCAAGCCGATTCAACCGCTCCTTCAACGTGCCGAACAACTTCTCCACACGCCCGTTCATCCACGGCATGTCCGGCTTACTGAATTGCTGGCGAATGCCAAGAAAACCAAGGGCGAACCGGAACAATGCGGAGCGCAACTGGCAATCGCACAACGCGTTTGCCGAAGCAGTACCTCGATCTTTAACAATTTGCGCATTTCAGGGGCCGGTGCAATCCATCTATCCAGATCGCCCCAAGGGCGATAGGAAAATCAAAAGGCCACACAAAAGCCACTGCAAAAGTGGGTTGAGGAGTCTTGCCTTGCAAGGCAAGACCGTTCCGCAGGCGGGCGGCAATGCCGCCCGAAACCCCTGCTGCACCGCCTTCGGCAACCTGCTGCAAACCACCGACCCGCTAGGGAATGTCGTCACCGTCATCTATGACAACTTGGGCCGTAAAACCGATTTGTTCGATCCAGATCTGGGCTGGATTCACTACGCCATCGATCCGCTCGGCCGGCAATATCAGCAAGTCAATCCCAATGAACGGGCCGCCAACCCGACGCAGGCCACCACCTTCGTCCACGACCTGCTGGATCGCTTGACGCAGCGCAGCGAACCGGACCTGACCAGCTACTGGACTTACGACCAATTGTCCGGCGCCTGCGGCAGCAGCCACAGTTGCGGCAAGCTGGTCGAAGCCTACACCTGGAATGGCCCGATCAGCACCGGCTACAAGGATTACGACCGTCTGGAAACCTACGACACGCTG
>PKWO01000306.1 GCA_003132085.1 Oxalobacteraceae bacterium
GTTGCGCGACACGTACGAGCATTTCGGCGAGGGCGGCGATATCGGCGCGCGGCTGTCCGCGATAGCCGGTCAATAGTTGATAAGATTTCAATTCTCGCAGCATGCTCTCGGCCTGCGGCAGGTCGAACGGGGCGAAGCGGTACGAGACGTCGCGAATCAGTTCGACGAATACGCCACCCAAGCCCACCATGACGAGCGGACCGAAGCAGGGGTCGTTGCGCACGCCGATAATGACTTCGACGCCCTTTAACTGGCGCTGCACCAGCAGTCCATGTATGCGCGCCCGCGGCGCTAGGCGGCGGATCGCAGCCAGCATGTTCGACGCGGACGCCTTGAGCTGGTCCAGGCTGGCGATATCAAGCACCACGCCGCCGACTTCCGTTTTGTGATGGATGTCCGGAGAGCTGATCTTGAGAACCAGCGGGCCCTTAAACGGCAATGCGTCCAAGGATGCCAGTTCTTCCGGACTCAGCAGAATTTCCGGTACCGGCGCGACGCCCGCCTGGTCGAAAAAACGCTTGGCATCGTATTCGTTGATGACTCCCTCCGCGTTGGCGGCGGGCAATGCGCCTATCGCAGAGACGGGCGTAGCGGCCGGATCACCCGCCGGGCGATGTTGCCGCTTGCGTTCCGCAAACTTGACCAGCGCCGCGGCGGCGAATGTCGCCCGGCCGGGCGTGGCATGCCAGGACACATGCAGTCTTTCCAGCGACNNCCGCTGCTTGCCTGAATGTTGGCTAGAATTTCCAGCTGTTCGCCTTTGGCCAGCGTCTGCGCGGCGCGCATCAGGATCAGGTCGACGTTTGGGTCTTCGGCGACGATTCTGACCGCCCGGTTGAAATGCGATGCGTCGTTCAATACCTGGGCCGTCAAATCGAACGGGTTATTCAGCGAGGCGTATTCCGGCAGGAATTCCCTGAGCGCCGCATCGCTGCTTTCAGTCAGTTTGCTCAGGGCAAGGCCGGACTGTTCGCAGCAATCGGCAAATAGCACGCCGGCGCCGCCGGACACCGTGAGGATCGCGGCGCGGTTTCCCGCCGGCAGCTTGCGCGATCCAAAGGCGCGAGCGATATCGATCAGATCCTCGACTTCATGAATTTCAATGAAGGCGCCGGATGCGAAGGCGGTGCGGTACAACTGATAGTCGGAGGTGACGTTCGCCGTATGCGAGGCGGCTGCCTGCCGTCCTCTGTCAGTGTTGCCTACTTTCCAGACCAGAATAGGCTTGCCCAGCTCCAGCGCGCGCTCGCCAAGCCGGCGCAGGCGGTGGCCGTCCCGGATTCCTTCGAGATAGGTCGCGACGATCTTGATATCGTCCTGCTCGATGAAATATTCAAGAAAATCCAGTGTTCCCAAGTCCGTTTCATTGCCAGTGGATACGACATAGTTAAAGCCGATTCCGGCATACTGCGCGTGGCCCAGCACGCCGTAGCCAAATCCGCCGCTTTGGCTGACCAGGGCCACCTCGCCCGGGCGAAGCGCGCTGTTCAGAAAAATTGCGCCGAAGCCGCACAGGGCGCGATCGCGCAAGTTCATGATGCCCTGGCAGTTGGGACCGACNNGCTCGGCCTGCGCCCGTGCGCCTTTTTCGCCGATTTCGTTAAAGCCGGCCGATAGCACGACAGCGAATGAAATGCCGGCCTTGCCGCAGGCGAGCAGCGTCGCGGGGACGTGGTTGCCGCCGATGCAGATAATGGCTACGTCGCAGGGCTGGGGCAAATCGCCGATTGAGCGGTAGCAGGCCACGTCCTCGATCGACTCGTACTTGCTGTTGACCGGATAAATAGCGCCGGCGTAACCGTTGCCGCGCAGCGCGGCCAAGGCCTGGGCGCCGATGCGTCCTTTGCCTGGCGACGCGCCGATGACCGCGATGCCGCGGGGGTTGAACAGCCGGAACAAATCCGGTCCGCTTGAGAGGGAGGAGTTGGACATAAGATTTCTATACGGCCTGATCGGCCATCAATGTGAAGGCAATGCGAGCACGTTTCGCGCGATCAGGTTGCGTTGAATTTCGCTGCTGCCCGCGCCAATCGTTACCCAGCGCGCTGTAAAAAACGGGCTGACCAGATCGACTTTTTCGCCGCCCATATCGTGATCGCCCGGGATGGACGAATACTCTCCGCTGGACTCGAACATCAGATCGGCAATCCGTTGCAGTGTTTCGGTCGCCCAGATTTTCAGCATGGACACTTCCGAGCCCAATGTTCCGCCATGCTTGACGACTTCCACGTAACGCCGATAGGCGGCCGACAAATCGGCGACGTCTGCGCTGACTTGCGCGAATCGGTCAACGAATCCCTGATCGTTGAATAGGCCTCGCTGGCGCGCGGTCAGCTCCAGGCGCCCCAGCACATACTGGCAACGCTTCGGGCTACCTGTAAAAATGCGTTCGAAGCCCAGCAGGGCCTTGGCCAGCGTCCATCCCTTATTGATTTCCCCGACCAGGTTGCTGCGCGGTACGCGGACGTTATCCAGAAAAACTTGACAGAACTCTTCGTGGCCAGCCAGATTGCGGATCGGACATATGGTCACGCCGACCACGCGCAGGTCGATCAACAGGAAACTAATCCCTTCTTGCTTCTTGACGTTCGGATCGGTGCGCACGAGCGCAAACATATGGGTGGCGTCCTGCGCCAGCGTTGTCCATATTTTCTGGCCATTGACGACGAATTCGTCGCCTTCCAGCACCGCGCGCGTTTGTACGCTGGCCAAATCGGAGCCCGTGTTCGGCTCGGAATATCCCTGGCACCAGATGTGCTCGAAGGACAGTATTTTCGGCAGATAGAATTGCTTTTGTTCCGGCGATCCGAACTTGATCAGTAGCGGCCCGACATTGACCACGCCCATGTCCGGCGCACGGCCGACTCCGGCTCGTTCTTGTTCCTCCATATAGATCACCAGTTTGCTGGCGTCCAAGCCCATGCCGCCGTGCTCCAGCGGCCAATTCGGCGCGATCCATCCTTNNTTTGGTGAAGTGTATGCGTCCAGTCGCGAATTTCGCTCCATCGGAAACGGCGCAGTTGGTGCCGAAGTTCGTCGGGATAGGACGATTCGAAAAATTCCCGCAGTTGCGCGCGGAAATCATCGTCAGAGAGGGAGTTCAGTTCAGAAAGTGGTGTCGTCATAATAGGTAGCCGTGGCATGCGCGGCACTATTGAAGGTATGCGGCACGGAAGTATTTGCGTCGTTGCCAGGTTCCATTGCCCAGCCAGGCCGAAAGCACCATAGCGCGTTTGACCAGACATCCCAGGTCGTATTCGTCCGTGTAGCCGATGGCGCCGTGCAACTGGACCGAGTCCTTGACGATGCGAAGCGCGGCGTCCGAACATCTGGCTTTTGCGCGCGCGACC
>PKWO01000411.1 GCA_003132085.1 Oxalobacteraceae bacterium
AATAATGCCACTAGAAAATAATTGCGGCACGCGGCGGGTGCGCCGGCTTGGAAAGCGGGATAATCGGCAATCGAGGTTAAACGCCGATTGATCAGAAATCATGGTGTCGACAGCACCAATTTTCCATGAAAAAACACGAAATCATTGCCACGTTGCGCCGCGACCTGGAAACGGTGAAGGCCGAACGCAACCGCGCGGTCATCGATCAGGATACCGCCGCCGCACGCACCGCATTGCGCCGTTTCCAGTCCGCGCGGATGGCGCGGACCCACGCCGATTTGTTGGCCGCCGGCGAGACCAGGGCTGCAGCGCAGTTCTTTCTGGACGATCTGTACGGAACCACTGATTTTACGCAGAGGGATACGGACATCGAACGCCTGATCCCGATGATGGAACGGCTGATGCCGATTTCAGCACTACAGACTATCGCCGAAGCAATCGAACTCGATGGTTTGTCGGAGTCGCTGGACGGTGCGATGGCTGGCCGCCTGGGCGAACGATTTGCGGAAGACGAATACGTGGCCGCCTATCGAGAGATCGCACGGCGCGCGGACCGGGAAAAACAGATCGGTTACATCCAGTCGGTCGGCCTTTCGCTGTGCGAACTGGTGCGCATACCGTTGATCGGCGGCACGCTGGCAATGATGCGCGGCCCGGCCAAATTGGCAAGATTATCCGAGTTGCATAATTTCCTGGATCGCGGGTTTACCGCGTTCAAGCAGTTGAGAAGGCCGCAGGAATTCGTTTCGACCATTGTGGCGCGAGAAACGGCGATTCTGGAAAATCTTTTTGCGGGCAGGGCGGAGCCGTTCAAGCTACCAAGATGATCGCCACTTACCGTTTTCGCAGCGGATCAAGCAAATGCCTGAGCGCGTTGTGGTCAAGCTCATACATCAGCGCGATCAGGCTGCCCAGCTCACCGGAAGGAAAACCCTCACGCGCAAACCAGCCGAGGTAATGTCCCGGCAGGTCGGCGATCAGGCGGCCTTTGTACTTTCCATACGGCATTTCACGGGTGATCAACAGGGATAACTGTTCGGGGTTCATCGGCGCGTGCTTCTACTCGACCTCGGACGGTTTGAAGTGCGGGTTCTCGATGATGCCGAAACGATTGCCGAACGGATCTTTGACCGCCACCACGCGGATGCCGCCGCCGACCTCGGTGACCGGTTCGATGATGCTTGCGCCGAGCTCCAGCAGTCTGGCCAACGCCGCGTCGGCGTCGGCGACGCCCCATAGCGGTTGTGGACCAGACGTGCCCGGTTCGCCTTCTGGCACCAGACCCAGCTCGAAGCCGCCTACGGCAAAGCCGACATAAAAGGGCTCGTCGAAATAGGGTTTGCGTTCGAGCACTTGCTCGTACCACGCCTTGGCGCCCTGCAAATCGGGTGACGGATAAATTGCGGTGCGCAAGCCGAGAATCATCAGGCACTCCTTGGTGGAATTAAATTCGGATAAAACAATTTTAATATAACTCTGTGCACCGGCATAGGTATCGCCGTTATCCAAACCGGCAGTTCCGTGGTTTCTGTTGGTTGTGCGGTCAGTTTTCTGCGCCCTGCTCGCTCAGCATCTGGACGAACCGTTGCGCAAAGGTATGGACATCGCCAGGCCAACGGGCTGAAATATAATTGCTGTCCCGCACTACCCAAGCCGGTCGCGGGTCGTCGATGCGGTCCCGCACCAGGCCGCTGGTTTTTCGGAAATGGTTGCCGGCGTTTTCCGGGACGTCGATGAAATCGGTTTCAGTTGCCAATGCGCGCTTGATTTCCTGTTCTACGCTTCGATAGCCGGCCGGCTCATTGTTGGATTCGCGGTAAGTACGATAGTAGCCGGGGTCCCAAAAACGCCCCAGGTACTTTGTCAATTGCCAGGCGCCGCTTTCCAGCTTCCAAGTCAATGCGGTCGTCTTGCGGCCATGTAGTGCCGATTTTCCGGTTATGTTGGACACCGAGCGTGCGGCGAGGACGACGCCGTGACAGATTGCCGCAACCGGCTTGGATTTCCCCGCGGTGTTGCGGGCATCGAAGAAATCTGCGACAAAACGCTGGAGCGTGGGACTTTCCAGATACGGTTTTACCCGCTGTGCGTGGCCGCCCGGCAATACCATTGCATCATAGTCGTCTACGCGTAGCGCATCGTAGCGTTTCGGTTGCAGGAACCGCGGGTCGCGTTCCAGTTGTCGATAGGCGCGCCGGCCGAACCGGTCCGCACGCAAGAATAGGCCAATAAAGCGGAGTTGGTTCACGCCGGGAATCCAGCCCCAAGGGTCCAGTCCCTTGCCGCTGATCATCATCGGGTCGGCATAACCCCGTGTGCCGTCAGGTGTCGCGAATTCGACCGCATGCCCGGCATCGCGAACGATTTTCCAGGTAACCGCGACTTCGGTCGGATCGAAATCATGATTGGGGATCGGCATGATGATTGTTAGCTGTTTCACAGCGGGTGCGGTGGCGGTAGACGTCTGAATCGGCGTGTCGGTCGCCATTGGACGCGTCACATCGTATTCCAGCGGATGCAATAACCGTCGGGGGAGATCTCATCGTCCCCAGGAATCACCTTGCAAGCGCCTAGCCCATCGGCCTTACCAGGGACAAATTCCAGGCAAGTGGTGCATTTCATGTCGTCCTTCGGCGTGCTTTGATACTTCAATTCGGCGCGCATTGCGGTATTGGTTTGCGCGCTGGCTGGTCGGGTGAAGACAACAATTGGCATCAGCGTCAGCGCGATGCCGGCGGTCTTCCACAATTTCCGGCGCGTCAGGTTTGCACTCATCAAGCCTCCATGTTAACAATATGTCCTGTGGGTCAAATTGGATCATAGCGTAGGTCGTCTGCTTTTGTCAGCGTTGCCGCGCACGACAGCAGGGCAGGCGGGATCGTCGGCATGATATTGACGTGAATCCGCCGGCGCTTGTGTGCGATCGTTCAAGCCATAGTCGCGTATCACCTGCGCAACGCGCAAACGGTAATCGGAAAAGATGGTTTGTCGCCCCTCGAATTAAATGTGCCGATGGGCGTCAAGGTTGCGCCATTGTTGCACCGCTGCTTCGTCGCGCCAATAGGATAGCGACAAGACTTTGCCCGGCTGCACGAGACTCTCGAATCGTTCAATCGATATAAAGCCATCCAGGTGCTCCAGGTGCGGTCGCAGCGCGGCGGCGGCATCTAGATAGGCTTGTTTTTTGTCCGCGTGCGGAATGACCTCAAAGATGACGGCGATCATGTCTGCGCTTCCAGTGTGGTTGGCGCAACACGGAAGGTGCCGTCCACCACCTGCACAAATGTGCGTTGTTCTCGCAAGATGAATCTCCGCGATTGAGCCATCTCAAAATTTGCTTGTCCTTCCGGATCGGATTTCAGTTTGGCGCGGTAGCTTTCGTATGAGGCCAAGCTATCGAACGCAATCAAGCCCCAGCCGACATCGTTGGTTCCCTCGTGCGGCATGAAGTAGCCGAGCAGATCGCCGCCGCATCGGGGTATGATGCGCCCCCAATTCGCCGCGTATTGCTTGAATGCATCAAACTGGAAAGGGTCGATGCGATATTGGATAAAGCAGGTGATGGTCATGGCCGTTCTCCTCAACTGGAATGGAGGCGATGATAGCCGCTTGCCGTTGGACGATGGTTCGGTTAACATCGAACTATGAAAGACGGTCCAAACATTGTCGGCATTGCCGCGCTCATTGGCGACCACGCTCGGGCGGAGGTGCTCACGGCCCTGATGGCGGACCGGGCGCTTACTGCGACCG
>PKWO01000077.1 GCA_003132085.1 Oxalobacteraceae bacterium
GCGATGCCATCGATGACGCTGATGATGTCGACGATTTTCCTCGATGATTGATTGATCGAGCCCATGGTGTCGACAACTTGCGAGACCACTGCACCGCCTTTTGCTGCAATCGTCGAAGCGGTCAGTGCCAGTTGGTTAGCCTGGCGCGCGTTGTCGGCGTTTTGTTTGACGGTGCTGGTCAGTTCTTCCATTGAGGAGGCGGTTTCTTCCAGGCTGGCCGCCTGTTGTTCCGTTCTGGAGGACAGGTCCAGATTGCCGGTAGCAATTTCGCTCGACGCGCTGGCTATCTGCTCGGCGCCCACACGCACCTCGCCGACTACCGTCGACAGATTATGACTGATGCCGTTCATCGCTTGCATCAGGTGGCCGATTTCATCGCCGCTGGTGATCGCGAGATTGACCGTCAGATCGCCGCCCGCAATGTGGTCGGCGGCTTCTTGCGCGCGGCGTAGCGGCAGGGTGACGTTGACGCGCACCAGAAAGAACAACATCGCGGAAAAAATAATGAGGGAAATGGCGCCGAACAGGATATAGCGGTTGCGCAGCTTGGTCGCCTCCATCGTGATTTCGTCCGTGTAGGTGCCGCCGGCGATCAACCACTTCCAGTCTTTGAAATACGCATAGTTGGCGATTCTTTCACGCGGGGCCTTGTCGCCTGCCTCGGCATCGGCCCACGGGTAGCGGATTGCGCCGTTTTTCTTATCAAGCATTTCCTTGACGAACTCATGACCGTCGGCGTCCTTGCTGTCGAGAATATTGGTGCCTTCCTTGGACGGGTGAATCAGCAAGGTTCCATAGTTTTGGCCGGGCGCGGCATTGAGAACATAGAAGTATCCGGTTTGCCCGACCTTGATGGCTTTGATTTTTTCCTTGAGAACCAGTAGATCCTTCGTCAGGTCGACACCGACGTACAGCACGCCGATGACATTGCCGGCCGTGTCCTTGATCGGATCGTAATGGGTAATATATTGCTTGCCAAATAATGTGGCCAGGCCGATGTAGCTTTTCCCGGCGCGCAGCAGCGGATAGCCGGGGTGCGCACGGTCCAGCGCGGTGCCGATGGCCCGCTCCCCATTTTCTTTCTTGACCGAGGTCGAGACGCGGATAAAATCGTCGCCGCTGGCGGCAAAGATGGTCGCAGTGGCGCCGGTTTGCGCGGTAAAGCGGTCGGGGATGGTGAAATTCATGTTCAGCGTCGTTTCCCCGTTCTTCAATGTTGGGGTCGGTTTGCCGGCGACGTCCAGCATGTTCCGCGTGTCGATGGAAAACTTGCCGTCGAACGCGGCCGCCAGGATATGCGCGAAGCTGGTCACCTCGGTCGTTACGGCGGTATTGAATACTTCGACCGTATTGGTTACGCCGAGCAATTCGCCGGCAACGCTGCCGCTAGCCCGCTCTTCCAGCAAAGAGGAGGTCGTATAGCTGATCATCACGATGAGCGCAGCCAGGATGGCGCTGGTCAGGCCGAAAGTGAAAAATGTGATCTTGGTACCGACGCCCCAGTTGCGGAAATTTTTCGCAAATTTTTGCATGATTTGACTTTGGAAAAGATGAACTGTAAATGAAGAAATTGCTTCAGGGGTTACGCCAACGTGGCAAGCCACAGTTCTGGACAGATTTCGGGGTGATTATTGCAGATTGCCGATATGACAGCGTCGTCGCCGGCTAATATGCACGGGCAGCGGGAAATGTTGACACCCGATTTCCAGCGCCGACAGCCGACCCCGCGATAGAGCCAGTTGACATGTCATGCAGAGGTTCCACCTTCCATTTTTGGCAAAAAGCGTGAGTGCAATGGTCTCTGATTAGCGTATCTATTTGGCTGCGAGAAAGTATACTATACGCATCTTTTTGGCGGCGAGCTTGATTATTCTTGATCAATTCGCCCTTGGCGCCCTTTAGTACAACGTATGCGCGCCTTTACAGATACTTACTTTATCTTAATATCATTTAACAAGCAGTCCGCTTAAAATCGCTCCCGTCGTCGCAACCCAGTGCCAACGGCAATGTCGTCAACACGAGCGCCTGATTGGCGTCTAGAATAGGATCTATGATGAAACACAAAAAAATTGCGTTATGGTTGCTTTGCTCGGCAGCGGCGCTGCTGATCGCCGAGTGCGGCGGCGCGATCGATGCAACCATCGGCGGCACGGTAACCGGCTTGTCCGGGGGGACGACGGTGGTATTGCTCAACAATGCGACCAATGCGCTTACGGTGAGCGCGAGCGGCAGCTTTACTTTCAGCACCCAAATTCAAGCAGGGTCGACCTATGATGTCACCGTGGAAACCCAACCTATCGGCGAAACTTGCACGGTTACAGGAGGGACAGGCACCGTTTCGCAAAACTCCGGTGACGTCACCAATGTTTCAGTTTCTTGCAATGCAACGACAACGACCAGCAATTATGTATGGGGAACCGTTTCCGGGCTAGCCACAGGTACCTCGGTGACTTTGCTTAATGGTGCGGATACGCTGAAGGTGGATATCAATGGTTCTTTCTATTTCCCGACGGCGCTTTCGGTGGGGTCAACTTATAGCGTTACCGTGTCTGTTAACCCCACCGGAGAGACCTGCGCCGTGACAAACGCCACGGGCACGATCCAGAGCGGAACAATCACGTCCGTGGTTGTCACCTGCCGTTGATTTCTGGACGAGTTGGGCAACGGTTCTTTTTGATATCAACGGTCATCCGGCTCTAGGTCGCGGAAATGCGGAATCGAGGTCTGGGCGCCGACCCTTGTCACGCTCCAGGCTGCGGCGCGCTGGCCGAATGCGATGGCGTCGACTTCGCTACGCCCCGCCGCCAGCGCGGCAACAAACCCTCCGATAAAGGTGTCACCGGCTGCTGTCGTGTCGATCGCGGTGACCGGCTGCGCGGCGAAGTGTCGGTTTGTGTTGGCAAGTGCGGCATGAATGCCTTTTGCCCCGAGTGTAATGAGGACGTTGCGGCAACCTTGCGCACGCAATTTCCGGGCGGCTGCCTCAATGGCGGCACTGCCGCCCGCGTCGGTCGGCGCTGTGCCGACCAGCATCGCCGCCTCGATCTCGTTCGGGATAAGGTAGTCGACTTGCGCCAACATATCTGGCGGCAAACCTGCGGTCGGCGCCGGAGCCGGATTCAATACCACGATTTTACCCAGCGCGTGCGCAAGCCGTATCGCGTGACGGACGGTCGCAAGCGGCGTTTCCAGTTGCAGCACGACGATACTGGCCTGCTCAAGCAGCGCGCTCGCCGCATTGATGCGCGCAGGGCTCAGCATGTCGTTAGCGCCGCCCGCGATCACAATGCTGTTCTGGCCATTGGCATCGACCAGAATCGAGGCAATACCCGACGCCACGCCGGGCAGGGAGGCGACATGGCTGTCGTCAATGTCATCGGCGCGCAGCGCCTCGCGCAAGGCGACGCCGAATGCATCGGCACCGATGCAGCCTATCATTGCCACACGCATACGGTCGCCGCCGCCGCTCAGTCTGGCGCAGGCCACTGCCTGGTTGGCGCCCTTGCCGCCGGGGATGGTTTGAAATAGTCCACCCGTCAGCGTTTCGCCGGGAAGGGGCATGCGCGGCACGCGTAGTACCAAGTCCATATTGATGCTGCCGATGACGACGATCATATCGATATTCCATTCTGTTCGAGGAAGGGTTGCGCAGCGCCCGCGACGCTCAACCCGCGGATGTGCGGCACGGGCGCGATCGTATGTTGTTGCAGGGCGATGACGAGTGGTTTTTAGAACTTGTAGGTAGCCTTCGC
>PKWO01000285.1 GCA_003132085.1 Oxalobacteraceae bacterium
GAGCCGCGCTGAGGCGGCGGCGGCGTCGGCTAGCGCCAAAGCGGATCTGGCCAAGCTGGAACTGAGCCGTTCCGAAAAGCTGCTGGCCGAAAAAGCGATCGCCCAGAGAGAGTTCGACGCCAACGCGTCCAGCCTGAAAGAACTCGACGCCAATGCTCGCGCCGCGCAAGCATCGTATGAAGCGGCCAAGCTGAACCTGAGCTACACCCAGGTGCGTTCGCCGATCAATGGCCGCGTCAGCAAAGCCGAAATCACGGTCGGTAACTTGATCGATGGTTCCGCAATCCTGACGTCGGTGGTGTCAACCGACAGAATCTATGCCAGCTTCGATGGCGACGAAGATACCTATCTGCGCGTCGGCGCGCTGTCGCATAAGGGCCAGCCGGTGACTGTCAAGGTCGGTCTTGCCAATGAAACCGGTTTCCCGCACGAAGGCAAGCTTGAATTCGTCGACAACCAACTCGATCCTCGAACCGGCAGCGTGCGCATGCGCGCCACCTTCACCAACGCCGACAGCGTGCTGGTGCCGGGGCTGTTCGCGCGCGTCCAACTGAGCGGCGGCAACGGCGGCACGGATCTGACCAAGGCCTTGCTGATCAACGACCGCGCCGTCGGCACGGACCAAAACCGCAAGTTCGTGTTTGTTGTCGGCGCCGACAACAAGGCCGAATACCGCCCGGTCAAGTTGGGGCCTACGGTGGAAGGCTTGCGGGTGGTGCGCGAGGGCCTGAAAGCGGGCGACAAAGTAGTGATCAACGGCTTGCAGCGGGTGCATCCCGGCGCGCCGCTAACGCCGCAAATCGTCGCGATGGATTTCGATCCGGCGGCGGTAGTGAGCGCAACGGAAGCCAAACCTGCAGCCAATGACGCCAAAGTGGCGGCCAAAGCCAGCACTGCAAGGAATAACTAACCATGAATTTTTCACGTTTCTTTATCGACAAGCCGATTTTTGCGGCGGTTTTGTCGATCATTATTTTCGTGGCCGGCCTGCTATCGATCTTCAGGTTGCCGATCTCGGAATATCCTGACGTCGTGCCGCCATCGGTGGTAGTGCGCGCCCAATATCCGGGCGCCAATCCGAAGATCATCGCCGAAACAGTGGCCGGGCCGCTGGAAGAACAGATCAACGGCGTCGAGAACATGCTTTACATGTCCTCGCAAAACACCTCCGATGGCGCGCTTGCGCTGACGGTCACGTTCAAGGTCGGCACCAACGTCGAGCAAGCCGAAACCCAAGTGCAAAACCGCGTGCAGCGCGCGTTGCCGCGCCTGCCGGAAGAGGTGCGTCAGATCGGCGTGACGACGGTGAAAAGCTCGCCGAACCTGACGATGGTGGTCCACCTGGTGTCGCCGGATGGCCGTTATGACGATCTTTATCTGCGCAACTACGCAGTGCTGAACGTCAAGGACCAATTGGCGCGTATCCCCGGCATGGGCGAAACCAACCTGTTCGGCTCCGGCGACTATGCGATGCGCGTTTGGCTCGATCCACAGAAGGTAGCTGCGCGCGGCCTGACGGCGAACGACGTGGTTAATGCGATTCGCGAGCAAAACGTGCAAGTCGCCGCCGGCGTGATCGGTGCGTCGCCATCGAAAGGCGCCGAGTTCCAGTTGACGGTCAACACCCAGGGCCGTTTGAAGTCGGTCGAAGAGTTCGGCGCGATCATCGTGCGCACCAACGCCGATGGCGCGGCGACCCTGCTGAAGGACGTGGCCCGCGTCGAGCTGGGCTCGAATTCTTACGACCTGCGCTCGCTGCTGAATAACAAATCGGCAGTCGCAATCGGCATTTTTGAAGCGCCGAATGCCAACGCCTTGCAGTTGTCGACCGACGTGAGAGCCAAAATGGAAGAGCTGAAAAAGGATTTTCCTGAAGGCGTCGACTACAACGTTGTGTATGACCCGACCCAGTTTGTGCGGGAATCGATCAAAGCCGTGATTCACACGCTGCTCGAGGCGATCGCGTTGGTGGTGCTGGTCGTCATCATTTTTCTGCAAACCTGGCGCGCCTCTGTCATCCCGCTGCTGGCGGTGCCGGTGTCGATCGTCGGTACGTTTGCAGTGATGCTCGGTTTTGGCTTCTCGATCAATACGCTGTCGCTGTTCGGATTGGTGCTGGCGATCGGTATCGTGGTCGATGACGCGATCGTGGTGGTGGAAAACGTCGAACGCAACATCGCGACCGGGCTGTCTCCGCGCGACGCGACGATCCAGGCGATGAAAGAGGTGAGCGGCCCGATCATTGCGATTGCGCTGGTGTTGTGCGCGGTGTTCGTGCCGATCGCCTTCGTGTCCGGTTTGTCGGGGCAGTTTTATCGTCAGTTCGCGCTGACGATCACGATCTCGACCGTGATCTCCGCATTCAGTTCGCTGACGCTGGCGCCGGCATTGTCCGCTGCGTTGCTGAAGCCGCATGATGCGCCGAAAGACGCGCTGACCCGCACTATGGATGCGTTGTTTGGCCGCTTCTTCGCTTGGTTCAACCGTTTCTTCGGTCGCGCGTCGAGCAAGTACGAAAGCGGCGTGAAGGGTGTGCTGGGCCGTAAATCGGCCGCTCTAGGTGTATACGTATTGCTGGCCGTGGCTGCGGCGTTCATGTTCAAGGTCGTGCCGGCGGGTTTCGTGCCGGCGCAAGACAAGCAGTATCTGGTCGGCTTCGCGCAGTTACCTGACGCCGCCTCGCTTGACCGTACCGAATCCGTGATCCGCCGCATGTCCGAAACCGCGATGAAAATCCCGGGCGTGGAGTCGTCGGTCGCCTTTCCCGGCTTGTCGATCAACGGTTTTACCAATGCGCCGAACGCCGGCATCGTGTTTACCACATTAAAGCCTTTTCACGAACGCACCAGACCGGAAGAATCCGGCGAGGCCATCGCCGCCGAGATCAACAAGCGCATGGGTTCGATCCAGGATGCTTTCATCATGGTGTTCCCGCCGCCGCCGGTGAATGGCCTGGGTACCATCGGAGGTTTCAAGATGATGATCGAGGATCGCGGCAATTTGGGTTACGACGAGCTGTATAAAGCGACACAAGCTTTGCAGAAGAAGGCATGGGCAACACCGGAGCTGGCGGGCGTGTTCTCCAGCTTTCAGATCAATGTGCCGCAACTGTTCGCCGATGTCGACCGCGCCAAGGCCAAGCAATTGGGCGTGCCGCTGGAGACGATTTATCAGACGCTGCAAATCAACCTCGGTTCCCTTTACGTGAACGACTTCAATCAGTTCGGCCGCACCTATCAGGTGCGGGTTCAGGCCGATGCCCCATTCCGCTCGCACGCCGAAGACATCGCGCAACTGAAAGTGCGCAGCGATAAAGGCGAAATGATTCCACTGTCGTCGCTGATGCGCGTGAAGGACAGCTATGGTCCGGACCGCGTGCAACGCTACAACGCGTATGTGTCGGCCGACTTGAATGGCGGCCCGGCTCCCGGCGTGTCGTCCGGCCAGGCGCAAGCGGCGTTGGAGAAGATCGCCCGCGAAGTCCTGCCGAAGGGGATCGCCTTTGAGTGGACCGAGCTGACTT
>PKWO01000131.1 GCA_003132085.1 Oxalobacteraceae bacterium
TTGCTCCGCCTCGGTAATCATGCCAACCGCTATCGTCAGCATGCCCGTTGCGGCCCGTATCCGCTCCGCGAACGGCACCTGATAGCCGGGCGACAATGGAATTTGTTGTTGCGGCGACAGACCGCCGCTGGACACATGAATGAAGGAACAACCGCGCCGTTGCAATTCGTGCGCGAATGTAACGCTTTGTTCGATGTCCCAGCCGCCTTCGACCCAGTCGGTGGCGGAGATGCGCACGCCGACCGGCTTNNTTGTGGGCCGGAAACGCCGCGCGGATGGCGTCGAAAACCTGCAGCGGAAAGCGCAACCGGTTCAGAAGCGAGCCGCCATATTCGTCGGTGCGGACATTCGACAGCGGCGACAGAAATTGATGCAGCAGGTAACCATGCGCGGCGTGGACTTCGATCGCGTCGATACCGATACGATGCGCGCGTTGCGCCGCCTCGGCAAATGCATTGCATACCCGTTCAAGCCCGGCCCGATCAAGCGCGATCGGCGCCTCTTCCGTGGGGGCGTGCGGCAATGCCGATGGCGCCCAAGTGCGCCAGCCGCCTTGCGCGACCGGAATCAGTTGACCACCGTCCCACGGCGCCTGACTTGACGCTTTTCGTCCTGCGTGCGCCAGTTGAATGGCGATCGGCATGGGTGAGTATTGACGAACTTTTCCCAATACTTGCGCAAGCGCCGCCTCGGTCGCATCGGACCACAAGCCGAGGTCGGCCGGCGAGATGCGGCCTTCCGCCTCCACCGCAGTGGCTTCGATAAACAGGATGCCCGCACCGGAAAGCGCCAGACCGCCAAGATGGATCTCGTGCCAGTCGGTCGCCTCGCCGTTTTGCGCGGAATACTGGCACATGGGGGCGATCGCAATGCGGTTGCGCAATGTTAACTGCCCGATGGAAATCGGTGTAAATAGTGCACTCATCTTATTCCTTCACCGGTGGCTTGGCGCGGTATTGCCCTTGCAGTGCAAGCATCCAGCCCGGATATTCCGGTTCGAGCTTGCTGACCTCGTCAAGCGCCGTCAGGTCCTCTTCGGTGAGGCGTACTTTGGTTGACGCGATGTTGTCCTTCAGTTGATCCAGCGTGCGCGCGCCGATGATGACGGAACTGACATGTGAGCGGCTCGACAACCAGGCAAGCGCAATTTGCGCTACCGACACCTGATGTTTTTCCGCGATGGGTCGCATCACATCGACGCAACGGAAGGCACGCTCCTTGTTGACGACGGGGAAATCGAAACTGGCGCGTCGTGTCCCGTCGGGGCCCTTGCCTTGCGCATTGAATTTGCCGCTCAGCAAACCGCCTGCCAACGGACTCCATACCATCAGCCCGAGCTTCTGGTCTTGCAGCAGCGGCACCACGTCGCGTTCCAGATCGCGCCCGGCAATCGTGTAATACGCTTGCACGCTTTCAAAGCGGGCCCATCCGCGCTTGTCCGATATGGACAAAGCCTTCATCACCTGCCACGCGGCCATGTTGCACAGGCCGATGTAGCGAACCTTGCCGGAGCGTACCAAATCGTTCAGTGCAGACAGCGATTCTTCAAACGGCGTCAACGGATCAAAGCCATGCAGTTGATACAGGTCGATATGATCGAGTTGCAGGCGCTTTAGGCTCGCATCCACCTCGTTCATCAGGTGATAACGCGACTGACCGCGTCCGTTCGGCAATTCATTCATGATGCCGGTGGCCTTCGTAGCCACCACCAGCTCGTCGCGCGGCAGCCCCACATCCTTGATTGCCTGGCCGAGCAATGTTTCGGATTCGCCGAGCGAATAGACGTTGGCGGTATCGATGAAGTTGATGCCGGCGTCGAACGCTTCTTTCACTTGCGCGTTGACGGCATCCTGTTTCAGGCCGCCCATCACTTCCCAGAAGCCTTTGCCGCCAAAAGTCATGGTTCCCAGGCAGAGTTCCGATACATACAGGCCGGTTTGGCCTAAAAGATTGTAGCGCATGATTTCTCCAAAATTTGGTTGAGCCGGTGTAGCTGCGGGTGCGAAAAGTACCTTTCACGCACGCGATGAACAACGCGTGGAAGGCCGAGTGAGGGTATTGAGATACACGCGTTGCTATCCTAACAGCAGAGGAAAATTCCTGCTGGCAGCCGGGCATTTTAATAACCATTAACTTAATCACCACGCGGCGATGCAGTGTTTCGAAAGCGGAAACTTGTTGTCCGGAGTCATCTCTTTTCTTGATTTTTGATTTATATCAAGCAATATTGTTGGACACCGGTTTATAACCAAACACAGTAGACGCTTTTCTTTTTGATTTTTTACCCTAAAGAAGGGTGATGAGATCAGCATGGTTTCAAGCGGCACCTCGTTGTCCATGGCTACCGCCTTCCAGTCAGCGTTGCCGGCTTTGCAAAATTACATCGTTAAGGGTGGAGTAAAAAATATGAAAATCAATAATATTAAGATCAGCGTCCGTCTGGGATTCGGTTTTGGCATTCTGATGCTGGTGCTGATTGCGCAGGGTTTTATCGGCGTCTACCGGATGGCTGAAGTCGAACAAAGTCTCGACAACATCGTCAATGACAGCAACCTCAAGATCAAAGCCATCAGCGAAATGCGCCAGGACGTGATGGTTGGGGCAATGGCTACCCGCAATATCGCATTAATGACCGACGAGGATAAAATCGGCGCCGAAATTGACCACATCGCAGACGCCCGCGATGACTACAAGATGAATATGGACAATCTCGCCGGCAAGGTTGCGGCGGAAGACGGCAAAGCGATTCTGGCAAAGATTGAAAGCGCGCGCGCCGTCTCCGTGCCGCTGGCCGACAAAGCTGTCGCGCAGGCACGCGGCGGCAAGCAGGCCGATGCAGTTGCCGTCCTGTTAACCGAAGTGTTGCCAAATCAGAATAAGTGGCTCGGTGCGCTGGACGAAATGGTGCGTTGGCAGGATAAGCGGGCGGACGAGATCGCTGTCGGCGCCGAGGATTCGTACAAAAAAGCCCGGCTGCTGACCATATTGGCGGTGGCGGCGACGGTATTGGCAGGATGCATTTTCGCCTGGCTGGTAAGCCGCAGCATCATCCGTCCGTTGGGTCAGGCCGTTGCCATAGCGCGCCGCGTGGCCGATGGCGATCTCAGCGCCCACATCGACGTGCAATCTACGAACGAGACCGGAAAACTGATGCTGGCGCTGAAAGACATGAACGATCATTTGGCCCGAACCGTCGGCCGCGTGCGTAGCGGCGCCGACACGATTGCCACCGCCTC
>PKWO01000283.1 GCA_003132085.1 Oxalobacteraceae bacterium
CTGCTCGAAATCCCTGCTTCACCCCGCGGTACACGCTTGCTTCTGCCGCTTTTTTATTTCGCGGCATGGAGTGACCGGTCAGCAAGTTTCTTTGATATCCATCTCCCGCCATCACGCTCGTGAAATAGGCTTATGTGCGGTGACGCACAGAGCGGCTATCGTCGCCGCACTACCATTCAGCAGACGAAGCATGTCCATCATTTGACAATCAATAGGCCGTTGCCCGAGTCTCCCATTTGGCCGTTTCGTGCCCCTCACAGTCGGCTTGACGCTTGATATGTCGGGTCACGGAACGGTTCGCGGCATGGACCTGAAAGAAAGAGACGTTCTCATTGAAGATAACCGACAAAAATTTTTTTGCCAATCTAGCAGGGCTGATGGGTTCAGTGCTCAATACCGATTCGCGCGGACGGCATGGCGAGGATGAGCCGCCACTGCGTGCTGAACTGTTCGGCACCATCCAGATGGAGGAGCATGGCAGGCTATTGGCAGGCGCGCATAAATTGAGCCAAGGCAAGTTGCGCGACCGCCTGCTCGCGCGTCTGGCCGAAAATGAAGTTGTTCTGACCGACGCCTGCAATTTGATGACGGTCGCCGTCAAGGAGGGGCAACAAATTACCCCCGCCGCGGAATGGTTGCTGGATAACTTCTATCTGATTGAAGAGCAGATTCGTACTGCGAAAAGGCATTTGCCTAAGGGCTACAGCAACGAATTGCCGCGTCTGAAAAACGGCTCTTCGGCAGGTCGTCCGCGCGTCTATGATATCGCATTGCAAACGATTTCGCATGGCGACGGACGGGTTGATCCTGAGGGGCTTTCGCGCTTTGTTGCTGCATATCAGCAAGTAACCGCCCTGACGCTCGGTGAGCTGTGGGCCATCCCGATCATGTTGCGGCTGGCCTTAATTGAAAACCTGCGGCGCGTCGCAGTGCGCCTTGCCACCAGCAGAATCAATTACAATCTGGCGGGCGCCTGGGCCGATCAAATGGTGGAAACTGTCGAGAAGGAGCCGACCAACCTGATTTTATTGGTGGCCGACATGGCACGCTCGGATCCGCCATTAGTCGGTTCATTCGTCGCTGAGCTGGCGCGCCGCCTGCAGGGGCAGGGGCCGGCCTTGACGCTGCCGCTAACCTGGATTGCACCGCGCCTATCCGAAATCGGACTGACCGTCGAACAGTTGATACAGATGGAAAGCCAGCAGCAAGCGGGGGACCAAGTATCGATCAGTAACAGTATCGGCAGTTTGCGCCTGTTGGGAACGATGGATTGGCGCGAATTTGTCGAAACGATGAGCGTGGTTGAACAGACGCTGCGCCGCGATCCGCGCAGTATCTACAGCAGCATGGACTTCGCGACCCGTGACCACTATCGCCACGTGGTTGAGCGGATCGGCAAGCATACCCATCTGACCGAAGTCGAGATTGCGGGGGAGGCGATCAAGCTCGCCGCGCAGGCTGCCGGCGCGCATGGCGATGAAGACCGTACCGCACATGTCGGCTTTTATCTGATCGGAGAAGGGCTGGCGCAACTTGAAACGGCGGCCAGCATGCGCGTGTCCATGCTTGGGTCTTGGCGCAGGATCAGTAGCCGCTCGCCTTTGTTGTTTTATCTCGGCGCAGTGTCGCTGCTGGCGTTGCTCCTGACCTGTGGCGCACTGGCAAAAGCGACTGCCGATGGCATGCAGAATTGGCAATTGGCGCTGCTGGCGCTGCTTTCACTGTTGGGCGCCAGCCAATTGGCGATCGGTATGATCAACTGGCTGGCGACACTGTTGGTGGCACCGCGCCCGCTGCCGCGGATGAATTTTTCCAAAGGCATTTCACCCGCATGCCGCACGCTGGTTGTAGTGCCGACAATGTTGGTCAATTCGCAGAATATTGAGAGCTTGTGCGAAGCGCTGGAGGTGAGGTTCCTGGCCAATCGAGATGACAATATCCGTTTTTGCCTGTTGACGGATTTCCCCGACGCACAATCGGAAAGCATGGAGGGCGATGCACCGCTGTTGCTTCAAGCGCAACAAGCAATCGAACAATTGAATGACAAATACGACGACGCACCAGGCGACAAGTTCTTGCTGTTGCATCGTTCGCGCCGTTGGAATCCGGAAGAAAAGATTTGGATGGGCTATGAGCGTAAACGCGGCAAGCTGTCCGATCTAAATGCCTTTCTGCGGGGGGCTGCGGTCAATCCATTCTCATGCGTGGTGGGGAGCGTTGACGATTTGCCGACCGTGAAATATGTGATCACGCTCGACACCGATACACAATTGGCGCGCGATACGGCGCGGCAGTTTGTCGCCACCATCGCACATCCGCTCAATCAGGCCCGTTACGACAATAGCAAACAGCGGGTATGCGAGGGCTACGGCATCTTGCAGCCGCGCGTGTCGCCGAGTCTGCCCGGCGCCAACGCGTCGATCTATCAGCGCTTATGTAGTGGAGAGTCCGGCATTGATCCCTATACACGAGCCGCCTCCGACGTCTATCAGGATGTATTCGGCGAAGGGTCGTTTATCGGCAAGGGGATATACGACGTGGATGCGTTCGAGCAAGCCTTGCATGAGCGCCTCCCTGAAAACCAGATTCTTAGCCACGATTTGCTGGAAGGATGTTATGCCCGATCCGGGTTGCTCTCCGACGTCCAATTGCATGAAGAATATCCGGCCCGTTACAGCGCCGACGTAAGTCGCCGTCATCGGTGGATGCGCGGCGACTGGCAATTGGTCGCGTGGCTGATGCCGCATACACCTGCAGCCGAACTTGGTGGCGGCCGGCAGAAAAATCCGTTGTCTGCATTGTCGCGCTGGAAATTATTTGACAATCTGCGCCGCAGCCTGGTCTCTTCCGCCCTGACGCTATTGTTGCTATTGGGCTGGAGTGCATCGCCTTCAGCGTGGTTCTGGAGTTGCGCGGTAATTGGCGTATTGTTTATCCCTTCCTTCAGCATTTCCTTGCTGGACCTGATGCGAAAATCGGACGACGTATTGCTGAGGCAGCATTTGTCCGCCACCATGCGGTCAAGCAGGCNNGGCAACATTTTTCTCAGGCGGCATTGACACTGACGTTTTTGCCTTACGATGCATTTTTCAGTCTCGATGCTATTTTTCGCACGCTTTGGCGCATGCTGATTACGCGTCGACGGTTGCTGGAGTGGAAACCTTCGGGCGAAACCAATGGAGACGGCGACGCCGATTTGCTGTCGTCGTTTCGCACCATGTGGCTGGCGCCGACTATGGCGATAGCGACGGCCGTTATCTTAGCGAGGTTCCATCCGATGGCGTTAGCCGCAGCTGCGCCATTTTTGCTGGCATGGTTGATTGGGCCCGCTATTGCATGGAGAATCAGTCAACCGCGCGTACGTGAAGAAGTGCAATTGCGGCTTGAGCAGACAGC
>PKWO01000323.1 GCA_003132085.1 Oxalobacteraceae bacterium
TCGGCCTGCAATTTTTGATCGACAAATAGCCACCGTTGGTGGGACGCATCGCACGTGCTCCGGGCGCCAAAGAGGCGCGTTACGCGCACCTGCTCTGCGGCGAAGAAATTCTTGAGCGGCAAGAACTGATGTCGGGCTCGGTAGCAGACACGACGGGTAATTCTTCTCGTGTCGACCGGGTCGAGCAGTTGGAGCAAGAAGTCAGCCGTTTGCAGGACGCCGTCGCGAGCCTTACCCAACAGTTTGAAAATTTCAAGAAGCAATTCGAGTGAAACTGCAAGCATAGAGGCATGCCAGATCGTCTTCGGGGTTACGGCAACGCAAGCCCGTCAATGCCGAAGCGGGTGATCGTGCCATCTGCCGTGATGGCAATCCAGCCGCCGCGTGCGGTAATCGTGTCGCAATCCCAGTCCGGCAACACATAGCGCACACGATCAGCACCCTTCCCGGAGATGACATGCCGCGCCGGTCGATGGGTGTGGCCATGAATCATGATGTTGGTCGCCGTGGCTTCGTATAGCGAAGCGATGGCATCGGCATTGACATCCATAATGTCATCCGCCTTGTCGCGCTGCGCATCGCGGCTGCCTTGGCGCAAGCTGGCAATGATTGCTTTACGTTGTTCCAGCGATCGCGCAAGAAATTCTTTTTGCCACTCAGGCTGGCGAACCTGCGAGCGGAACGCCATGTACGCGATGTCGTCGGTGCATTGCGCATCGCCATGCGTAAGCACCAGCCGCCGCCCGGCGATACACGCGACAAATGGATCGGGTAATAAGATGACGCCGCTCGCCTTGGCAAATGCCGAACCTGCCAGGAAGTCGCGATTGCCGGCGATCCAGAATATTTCAACTCCGGTATTGCTGACGGCTCGAATTGCGTCAACCACTTGCCGGTTGAACGCTTCAATGTCATCGTCACCGGCCCAATATTCAAAAATGTCACCCAGCAAATAGAGTTGCCGCGTCCGTGTCGCCTGCTGGTTCAAAAAATGGAAAAATGCCAGTGTGGTGCGCGGCATCGACGCCTGCAAATGCAAGTCCGATATAAAAAGCGCAACCGTGGCCGGTTGCGCTGCAGAGGCCGGCGCTGCTTGCGTCGCATCCATGTTGATCGACGGAGCGGTATCGATCAGATCACTTCTGCCTTTTCAATGATGACGTCGTCGACCGGCACGTCGGCGAACATGCCGGTACGCGTGGTTTTCACTGTGCGAATCTTGTCCACGATTTCTTTGCCTTCGGTGACCTTGCCGAATACGCAATATCCCCAGCCGTCTTGCCCAGGATAGTCGAGGAAACTGTTGTTCTTGATATTGATGAAAAACTGGGCGGATGCTGAATGAGGATCCGAAGTGCGCGCCATTGCCAGCGTGTATGGTTCGTTTTTCAAGCCATTCTTGGCTTCGTTTTCAAGTGGTTCATTGGTTGGCTTTTGCTTCATGCCGGGTTCGAAGCCGCCGCCCTGAACCATGAAGCCATCAATGACGCGATGGAAAATAGTACCGTCATAGTGCCCGGACTTGACATAAGCAAGAAAATTTTCAACGGTCTTCGGTGCTTTTTCGGCATCCAGTTCGATCGTGATATTGCCGTGGTTGGTGGTGAGTAAGACTGACATAGTGATCCTTGCTGTAGGGTTGTGTGAATTTATTTATGGCGAAATTATTTCGCCATCGTAGCGGATTCAATAATGACCGGTTCTAATGGCACATTTTGGAACGTGCCCTTGTCACCGGTTTTAACCAGCTTGATTTTGTCTACTACCTCCATGCCGCCGATGACTTTTCCGAATACGCAATAGCCCCAGCCATCGCGCGACGGGTAGTCGAGCGCCGCATTGTCGTTCACATTGACAAAGAATTGCGCAGTCGCGGAATGAGGGTTGCCGGTACGGGCCATGGCGACTGTATATGTTTCATTCTTGAGGCCGTTCTTGGCTTCATTTTCAATTGGCGCATGCACCGGCTTTTCCCGCATTTCCTTGTCGTATCCGCCGCCCTGAATCATGAAGCCATCGATGACTCGATGAAAAATAGTGCCTTTGTAGTGGCCTTCCTTCACGTATTTGATGAAATTATTAACCGTTTTCGGCGCTTTGTCCGGATACAGCTCCAGCACGATGTCTCCCATATTGGTTTTGAGCGTAACTTTGGGCGCCGCATTCGGGTTGGGCGCCGCATTCGGGTTGGGCGCATTGACGGCGTTTGCCGCAGCGAACGTGCTCCCCATTGTCAATGTCAGCAGCAGGGAAAGAAAGTAACGGCGGCGAAATTGCATATATTGCTCCTTCATACTACTTTGATAAATACGGGCTTCCGGTCTTGGCAAAGCTGACCTTTTGAAGAAGTTTTATGTTTGCGCGCCTTGCAAGATCGCGCTAGCTGTCATACTATCCGGACCCCAAGCCGAAGTCGAAATGATTTCTCCGTTCGCACGCAAAAAAAATTGGCTTCATCACATTTAACGTGCGTTAATGCGGGGTGGGATTCCGGTTTTTTTAAATGTTATACTGCCTTTAAAAGAAACATTTTATCAAAATAAGCACAGGTTTTTGGCGAATTTGTCATCGGGGTATCTCGCGTCGCCGGAGGAGTGGCGCCAGGCGCAACGATCACGGTGTGACAATCTCTCTGCCAAACACGGATAATCGTCCATGAGCGTTCTCAAGATATACAACACGTTAGCGCGTGAAAAGCAGCCTTTTTCTCCGATAAAGCCCGGCCATGTGAGTATGTACGTGTGCGGCATGACGATCTACGACTATTGCCATATCGGGCATGCTCGCATGATGGTGGCGTTCGACGTGATATACCGCTGGCTGCAAGCCTCGGGCTACGAGGTCACCTATGTGCGCAATATTACCGACATTGACGACAAAATAATCAAGCGTGCAGTCGAAAACGGCGAATCGATCTCGCAATTGACATCTCGGTTTGCCGCTTACATGAATGAAGATACGCGGGCGCTGGGCATCCTGCCGCCGACCGCCGAGCCGCGCGCAACCCAATACGTGCCGCAGATGCTCGGCATGATCGAAAAGCTGGAGAGCAGAGGTTTGGCCTATAAGGCGGCAGACGGCGATGTGAATTTTTCGGTTCGCGAATTTCCGGGATATGGAAAGCTGTCCGGCAAGTCGCTTGACGATTTGCGCGCCGGCGAAAGGGTGGATATCAATACCGGAAAGCGCGACCCGCTCGATTTTGTTCTGTGGAAAGCCTCGAAGGCGACCGAGCCGGAAGAAGTGAAGTGGCCTTCCAAGTGGGGCAGCGGCCGGCCCGGATGGCACATCGAATGCTCGGCCATGGTGTGCGAACTGCTGGGTGAGCGCATCGATATTCATGGCGGCGGCGCCGATTTGCAATTCCCGCACCATGAGAATGAAATCGCGCAATCCGAAGGCGCGTTGCAGCATCCGTTTGTGAATTATTGGCTGCACAATGGCTTCGTCCGCGTCGACAATGAAAAAATGTCGAAGTCGCTAGGCAATTTTTTTACGATCCGCGATGTGCTCAAGAAGTATGATGCGGAAGTGATTCGCTTCTTTATTTTGCGCGCGCATTATCGTAGTCCGCTCAATTACTCGGACGCGCATCTTGATGATGCCAAGCAATCGTTGACGCGCCTGTATACCGCGCTGAAAGACGTTGTCCCGGATTCGGAGCCGCTGGATCGCGGCGAGGCGCATGCACTGCGCTTTGCCGAAGCGATGAATGACGATTTCAATACGCCGCTCGCGGTTGCGGTATTGTTCGAGCTGGCAAACGAAGTCAATAGAACCAAATCTGCGGCGATGGCGCGTCAATTGATTGCGCTGGCCGGCATTATTGGATTATTGCAACGTGTGCCGCAGCATTATTTGCAATCCGTTCCGCAACAAGGCTGCGACCGCGTAAGCGGCGATGCGGAAGTGTTAGCGCAGATCGAGGCCCGAGCAGCGGCAAAGAAATCCAGAAATTTCACCGAGGCCGATCGCATTCGCACGCAGTTGTCGGCTCGCGGCATTGTGCTTGAAGATAAGCCGGACGGATCAACTGACTGGCGAAGGGCGTAGGCCGCATGGCAAATATTATGCAAGCCGATGTTCGGTTGACCTTGCCCCACTATTGGGAGGACGCCAAGGCTGAATTGATGAAGCGCGATCGCATCATGCGCAAGTTGATTCCACAGTTCGGCGATTTGCATCTGATCGGACGCGGCGAACCGTTTACCACGCTGGCACGTTCGATTGTCGGCCAGCAAATTTCAGTCAAGGCAGCGGAATCGGTATGGGCGCGTTTTCTGGCCTTGTGCCCGAAGTGCACGCCGGCCCAGGTTCTAAGAGCCGGCGACGGCCTAGCGGTTTGCGGTTTATCAAAACGCAAGTCGGAATACATTCTCGACCTGGCCGAGCATTTCAAGGAGAAACGGCTCCATGTCGATAAGTGGACCGAAATGGACGATGAGGACGTCATCGCCGAACTGGTGCAGATTCGCGGTATTGGACGCCGGACCGCAGAAATGTTCTTGATATTTAATCTGTGCCGTCCGAATATTTTGCCCTTGGACGATGTCGGTTTGCTCAAAGGCATCAGCATGAATTATTTTTCGGGCGAGCCGGTGTCGCGCAGCGATGCGCGCGAAGTGGCGGCGAACTGGGAGCCGTGGCGCACGGTGGCAACGTGGTACCTGTGGCGCAGCCTGGACCCGGTTCCGGTCGAATATTGACAAAATTGTCAGCCAAGCATCGGAACGCGTGCGCACCGGCGGTCGAAGTAGATGGTTTTGTACCCAAGCGCGCATCTGCAGCGCTGTTGCAACAATAACAGCGCAATTGATCCATTGCGAAATACACCAGAAAATCAAGCCCCTGAATGATGACGGAAAAACGCTACCATTCGTTGAGTGACGCTTTTGAGCGCGCGTTGGCAGATATCCGAACGCGCATTGAGGTTGTCGGGCAGACGCCGCCAAAAGACCGCAGTTCGCTCGGGGCTGCTGCTGCGGTTCTACCGGCGATGCCCGCCAATCCGGCAACGATGGCGATTGCCTACAGCGGCGGCCTCGACTCCGCTGTCCTGCTGCATCTTGCGCATGCGTATGCGATAGACAGAGGCATCGCATTGCACGCTTTCCACATCCACCATGGCTTGAGCCGGAATGCAGATCAGTGGCTGCAGCATTGTCGGCGCACCTGCGTAGAGATGGGGGTTGCGTTCGATGCACGTCATGTCAGCCTGCTCGATAAACAGACGAGCGGTATCGAAGAAGCGGCACGCATCGCCCGTTACGCTGCCTTGGGGGCACTATGCGTCGCCTACGATGTGCCGCTGCTGCTGACCGCTCATCATCTGGACGATCAGGCTGAAACGGTATTGCTCCAACTACTGCGTGGCTCGGGTGTGGCCGGCATGTCCGGCATGGACATCGCCAATCGCGCGCCCGATATGCTTGGTAGCGCCGCCGTGACGGTGGCGCGACCGTTGTTGTCGGTGTCGCGTGCAGAACTGGAAGTCTACGCGCAGGACAGGAGCATAGCGTACGTGGAAGATGAGTCGAATCGCGATCCGCGCTATGCGCGCAACGCCCTCCGACATCAGGTGATGCCGGCGCTCGCTGCATGCTTTCCTGGATTTCAGCAGCGCTTTGCCCGCACTGCCAAGCATGCACAGGCAGCGCAACGCCTGCTGATCGAATTGGCGGCGCAGGATTTCGCGGTATGCCGGGCGGATGACGCGCTTGATGTGAATCAAATCAGGCAACTCGGCGCCGACCGGGCCGATAACCTGTTGCGTTACTGGTTCGGTTTGCGTGGAGTGCGCATGCCTTCCACCGCGTGGTTGAACGAGATGCGCACCCAATTGCTGGAGGCAAAAGCCGACGCGCAACTTTGCGTGACCCACGCAGACTGCCATATTCGACGTCATCGNNGAGACCGTGTATTTATTACGCCGAGAATTACGCCGGGAATTGCCGAATCCGCCTCTATGCCGGAACCGCTGGTCTTCAAGTGGAGCGGCGAAGCGCACCTGTATTTCCCCGCTTATCGCGGAACCTTGTACTTCGACGCAGATGAGACCGGCATTGAGGCCGAATGGCTTCGGAACCGCGCGTGCTTGATGCATTACCGTCAAGGGGGGGAGCGCCTAAAGCCGGCTCCGAATCGCCCCACAAAAAGTTTGAAGTACCATTATCAAGCCATGGACATACCCGCCTGGGAGCGTGAGCGCCTGCCCTTGGTCAGTAGCGGCGGTAAATTGCTGTTTGCCGCCGGCTTAGGCATGGATTGCGCGCAAGTCGGCATGGGGAACATGC
>PKWO01000121.1 GCA_003132085.1 Oxalobacteraceae bacterium
GCACCAACGTCCTCACCGCCGTAGGACGCTTGGAAGATCATTACAAACTGTATCTGGTGGTGTCCAACACGCGCTTGCAGAATCTCGACCAAGTTCGCCAAACCGTGTTGCGAAACCCCGCCAACGGAATGGTACGCTTGGCCGACGTGGCGACTGTCGAACAATCGACCGTGCCGGAATGGACACGGGTTACCGCTGACGGAAAAAATGCGGTGCTGTTTNNGCCAGGAAGCAATAGCGTGCAGATTGCTACCGATATCAAGGTGAAACTGGCCGCCTATCGCCCGCAATTGCCGGCCGGCGTCAACATCACCAGTTGGTACGATCAGAGCGAACTGGTACTCCAATCGGCATCCAGCGTGCGCGATGCGGTCCTGATAGGGATTGGTCTTTCCGCGTTGGTACTCTTGTTATTTCTACGCAATATCAAGGTGACGTTGATCGCCATTATTGTGGTGCCCGCTGTATTGGCTACCACCGTCGTGCTGCTGTATGTATTGGGCATGAGCTTCAACATCATGACGCTGGGCGGCATGGCGGCTGCCGTCGGCCTGATCATCGATGATGCGATCGTCATGATCGAGCACATCATCCGCAGGCTGCAAGGCGAACATGGACGAATGCATGAGCGGGTGATGAATGCAGCAACGGAGTTTGTTCGACCGCTGGCCGGTTCAAGCGCCTCGACCCTGGTGATTTTTGCCCCTTTAGCTTTTTTGAGTGGTGTCACGGGCGCATTTTTCAAGGCCTTGTCACTGACGATGGCTGCAGCGTTATTCATTTCCTTTCTCATCACTTGGCTCGCGATTCCCCTTCTGGCGGATCGCTTCCTCAACGAGAAGGATGCGAATCAAAAAAATGATTCTCCTGTAATACGCTGGTGCCACAAGCACTACCGCAGCTTGCTGGAACGATTGCTGGCGCGGCCGGCCTTGGTGTTGTTTGGCGTGTTGCCATTGTTGGCAATCGGCGGACTTGCATTCTATAGCGTAGGGTCAGGTTTCATGCCGGCAATGGATGAGGGCGGCTTTGTGCTGGATTACCGCAGCACACCGGGAACCGCGCTATCGGAGACCGATCGTCTGCTGCGTCAGGTGGAACAAATCGTTAGATCGACACCGGATGTCGAGACCTATTCACGGCGCACCGGAACCGGCCTCGGAGGTGGCTTGAGCGAAGCCAACGAAGGTGATTTCTTTGTGCGGCTGAAATCGGGGGCGCGCCGTCCGGTCGACCAGGTAATGGATGATATTCGCACCAAGGTCGAACACGATGTGCCTGGCTTGAAGATCGAAATGGCGCAGTTGATGGAAGATCTGATCGGCGACCTGACGGCGGTACCCCAGCCGGTTGAGATCAAGGTCTTTGCCGACGACCCGCTGCAATTGGCAAACGCCGCACAAAAAATTGCAGATCGGATTGCGAAAATTAGCGGCGTTGTAGACGTCAAGAACGGCATTAATCCTGCAGGAGATGCGCTGGATATTCATGTCGACGCCACTAAAGCAGCGATGGAAGGAATGGATCCGGACGCAATCACGAAAGAAATCAATAACGTGTTGAGCGGTAACGTTGCAACCAAAATCGCCAGCGGCGTCAAAATGGTCGGCGTTCGCGTATGGGTGCCCAAGGCCATGCGCAACACCGACACGGACCTGGGCAATATGCTGGTTCGTGCGCCGGATGGACATGCATTCCCGCTGAAGCGGGTTGCGACAGTCGTGGCTGCGACCGGACAGCCGCAAATTGTGCGTGAGAATCTCAAACGCATGGTGGCAGTGACGGCGCGTATCAGCGGCAGGGATCTGGGCTCCGTAGTCGCAGACGTAAAACAGGTCATGGCGCAACCAAATTTGCTGCCACAGGGAAGCTACTACCTGCTGGGTGGTTTGTACGAACAACAGCAAATTGCGTTTCAGGGATTGATGATGGTATTCGTCGGTGCCGTTGCGCTGGTATTTTTGTTGCTTCTTTTTATGTATGAAAGTTTTCGTCTTGCCATCTCCATATTGGTCACTGCGCTCTTGGCGGTTTCGGCGGTCTTCATCGGACTTTGGGTGACGAACACTGAATTGAATATTTCCGCGATGATGGGGATGACGATGATCGTCGGGATGGCGACCGAGGTAGCGATCTTCTATTTTTCTGAACAACAGGACTTGAATGGGGCCGAGGATCTGCGCGTGTCGATGGTGAATGCAGGCATCAATCGGATGCGACCGATTGCGATGACAACCATCGCTGCAATTCTGACTCTTTTGCCTTTGGCATTTGCTATCGGGCAAGGTTCGGAAATGCAGCAACCGTTGGCTATCGCGATTATTTCCGGATTGATTGTTCAATTGCCGTTGGTCTTGCTTGTTATGCCGGTGCTATTTCATTTGATGCGCGATAGAAGTGCGATCAGTACCTCCATTTGACCGGATAGATTCGGCAAAAAAGTCGATCAGACACTGTCATTTTGGAGCCGATTTAGTAGATGCAATTCTTTGCAAACATTTCGCGCCCGATTGTCGCATTGCGATGATTTTCGGCGATTTGATAGAAATGTGAAAAAGAGGTAGACTCGCTTCCCTGCTGTTTAACAATGAGGACTCCCTTATGAAAACGCTTTTTGCTTGTGCAATGTTGACCGCAGCAGTTGCAGCACCCAGCTACGCCGCCCTGAACGTCGGGGATTCGGCGCCGAACTTCACGGCGCAGGCATCTCTTGGAGGCAAGGAATTCACGTTCTCGCTTGCCGACACGCTTAAAAAAGGACCGGTTGTGCTGTATTTCTATCCGGCGGCATTTACCAAGGGCTGTACGATTGAGGCGCACGACTTCGCTGAAGCGGTCGACCAGTATCGCTCGCTTGGGGCGACGGTAGTCGGCGTATCGCACGACAAGATAGAAACACTGAACAAGTTTTCAGTCAGCGAATGTGGAAGCAAATTTGCGGTCGCCGCCGATACCGATCAAAGCATCATGAAATCCTACGATGCAATCCTCGCGATCAAGCCGGAATATGCGAATCGCACTTCCTACGTCGTTGCCCCCGGCGGCAAGATCATTTATTCGTTTACCGACCTGGCACCGGACAAACACGTTGAAAACACACTGGCCGCAGTGCGGAAGTGGAAAGCCGATAATCAGTCCAAGTAAATATTTGGAACAGGGGTTGGCGTGGGATAGTCGTTTGTGGTTCCGCGTTAAACCCTCCAGGGAGCCGTAAAGAAATAACGCCGCATTATATTTGTGCCGGTGTTATTTCTTCGCGGTCCCGAGCGGAGCCCGCAGAAAAAGACGGTGGCGTACTACCGAGCAAAAAATACTGCCGCACCGCACCCCCGACAATTCATCTCACAAATCGGATTTTTGGTCGCTGCCCGGCGTGTAGACCTTGTCGACCATCGAATTGGTCAACATGGCGTCGAAGGCATCCAGTATCTGCTGAACGTAAGGATTCTTGAATTGTAGTGCCGCGTGAAACTCCTCCAGGTGCACCAGCATGGTCGCATTCGCTTCAAAAATCAGTATGCGCCCGTCCGCCAGGATCGAAAAATCCACGCCGCAGAAATCCAGATCAAGCCTTTGTCCGATAACACGCAACGCCTGCATTGCCTCTGCGCCCATCACCGCTGCCGGGTCGTTCAAAAACCGGCGTTCTTCGTCGCGCTTCCACCGATGCGGCAACATGTCGGCAGTCACATAGTGCACCTGCCAATGTTCCGAGATCGCCAAATGGTATGGAAACGGTTGGCGATCGACGAAAATAACACGGTATTTTCGATAGTAGCCATCCGCAGAGCGGTAGTCGTGATAGGCGCTTGCGTAACAGTCCTGATCGGGCAGATCCAAGCGGGCCAACGCCGATGTCGTTTCAAGCAATTGCAAACGGTCGCCGCCGTGCGAACCGGCGGGCCGCACCAACAGCGGCGGTCGAATGCCGCACGCCATCAGTTCCCGAGCGTCAAGCGCGCCGTTCTCGGACCGCTGCAAGCGAACTGCCCGCGGCACCAGAACCTGATCGATATTTTTCAGTAACTCAGGAATCAGTTCCCGTGAAGTACGCGCAATTGCCCCCGGTACATTCAAAACCGGTTTCTCGCATCGGCTTAAAAAGCGTTCCACCACGTCATGCGAACGCTGAGTTACATCCTGGTCGCCAATGGCATTGAACACGATGTCATAGGGCGGCAATCGATCTGCTTGCTCAGCGGACGCATAGTCCATCACCCACTTGATACGATGGGTGGTGGCCCTTGGCAACAAGAAATCAAACGGTACGTTGCCGGTGCCGGCCGCGCACAGGACTAGCACCGTCCGCTTCGGCGCCTCGGCGATATCCACAAACAGGGATTGCCTGCGATATGCCTGATCGCGATGATATTGCGCCTGCGCCTTGTGCCCGTCTATACCGTCCACCTCCAGAATTGACGCCAGGTTCTGGTGCGCGGCGACCAGCTCGGGATCAATACGCAACGCCGCGCGATACCACTTTTCCGCCGGCGCCGGCCTTTGCGTCATGAGGTAGGATGTGCCCAGGTTGTAAAGCATCAACGCCGAATGTTGCTCGAACGCAAGTGCAGCCATTTCGGCTGCAATGGATTCATTTCGCAGACCGGCCGCCTGAAAACCTGCGGCCAATGCACGGTAAATCGCCGCATCGTCGGGTGCAAGCGACGCCGCCTGTTGCAAGGCCGTGCGCGCGTCCTCAATGTTGCCGGCATCCAGCAAAGATTCGGCCAACCGCAGCCTGTCATGCGCAGTCGCCGGCACCGCAGACTGCGCAAAAAGCACGCGCTGCATGCTTTATCAGGCTTGCGCCGTCATCAGCGAAGCGGACGCCTGCAGATTCATCATCGCCGCGTAGGCAGACGCCGACGCACCGGCATTGCTGGAACTGGTCGTGCCGGTCGTCGCGTCGGTTGCGCTTGCGGTACTCGCTGCCGCTCCGGCATCGTGATGATGGTGGCGGTGTGCGCCGGCGCCTTGGCTCTTCGCGTCGGACTGAAGTTGGGTGACGTCCTGTTGCGCGCTGGTCAGGTTACCCGACTGAACCGCCTGGATCAACGATGCCAAATCCTGGCTGAAACTCGATTGCGCCGAACCGGCAGCCGCAGTAGCCGCGGCGCCGCCAACGGTTTGCGCCGGTTGAGCAGGTTGAGCCGGTTGAGTCGATTGCAGCGCGCCGAGCGCGGTTTGCGCTCCGCTTAGGCTACCGGCCTGGATGCTGCTTATCAGATTGGCGAAAGTGGTCTGCAGCTGACTGTCGGCAGCTTGGGGGCCGGACGAACCTCCCAAGCCCTGGATACCGGCCGAAGCCTGTTGCAACGCCGCCAGTGCGGACTGCGCGCCACTCAGGTCGCCCGACTGCACATCCGACGTCAGAGTCTTGAAGTCGCTCTTGCGCTGCTGATATAGGCCCTGCAAAGTTGCAGGATTGGTGCTTGAAGTAACAGATGATACCGACACGGTAGCCTCCGATAATGAAATTAAATGAGGGGAATATCCCTCTTGCATTGTCGGAGTCGATGCGAAAAATTAAACGACAAACAGATGCGTGTTTCTCCTTCTATTTGTCGATAGGGTGGTTAGGGCAACGCTGAATAAGTTACTGCGCGGCTGCTTGCCGGAAAACGCGTCAGAGACCCCCATCCGGGCCGCCGAACAACCTTAACGAATGCGGATTAGGAAAGTTACACTACTTTGACGCGCAACTTTACACTACTTTGACGCGCAAC
>PKWO01000025.1 GCA_003132085.1 Oxalobacteraceae bacterium
GTGAGAGTGCAGAATAAATCGTCTCAGCGCTGGGGTGGACTACTCCGCATAGCGGCTTCGTCCAACACGCCTATCAAAATGAACTCATATTCGATTTTCGTATATGCATAGTTCATAAAAATCGTTGTACGTAATCGAATAAAAAATTACAGTCCGTTGTCGGAAAGTGATCCCGAAAAATGACCCCGCGCCACTGCGAACGCGACGCGGCTGGCATCGGGGTTGCCTCACGCTTTTCCTCTTTATAGCCTGCCCTCCCGCTACCGAATTCGCCGCCGATGAAGCTGTCCTTTGAAAATGTAACGAAACGCTTTTCCAGTCTGCAAGTGATCGACGGTTTCAGTCGTGAGGTGGAAAAAGGTGAGCTGGTGGCGCTGGTCGGCCCGTCGGGTTGCGGCAAGTCAACCTTGCTGCACATCGCCGCCGGGCTGGAAATGCCGAGCAGCGGACGCATGCTGGTGAATGGCCAGCCGGTGCAGGGACCGAGCCCGGAGCGCATGCTGATGTTTCAGGAAAATGCGCTGTATCCGTGGCAGACCCTGCTGCAAAACGTCGCGATGGCACTGGAATTTCAGAATGTCGCCCGGCGCGAGGCGCAGCGACAGGCCCGTGACTGGCTGGCCAAGGTCAACCTGGCCGGTTTCGAAGATTATTACCCGCACCAGGTATCGGGCGGCATGCGGCAGCGCGCCGCGCTGGCACGGGCGTTCATTTCCAATCCGAAGGTTTTGCTGCTGGACGAACCGTTTGGCGCGCTCGATGCGCTGACCCGCATGACCTTGCAGGACGCATTGCGCGCACTGATCCGGGCGTTGCGGCCGACGGTGTTGCTGGTGACGCATGATGTCGATGAAGCGCTGTTTCTGGCCGATCGCATCCTGGTATTCAGCTCGCGGCCGGCGACCGTGCTGAAGGAATTCAACGTTCAGCATCACGAAAAAACCCATGATTTATCGGAGTTTGCGGCAATGCGCCGGCAAATTTTAGAGTTGCTTGGAATCCATGCAGGACAGGACGAAATTGCAAAAACGCTAGAAGGAGCAGAAGTATGAAACTGTCACATTTATTGATTCCGGTACTGGCGGTGTTCGCCATCGCGACTCAGGCAGTCGCCGCCGACAAGTTCAAGATCGGTTACTTGCGCGTAATGGACGATGCGCAGGCGATCGCCGCCTACGAAGGTGGTTTTTACAAAAAACATGGTCTCGATGTCGAGCTGATTGAGTTCAAATCCGGCACCGATCTGATCAAGGCAATCGTCGGCGGCCAATTGGATACCGGCGTGCTGGGCTTCACCAACGCGGCGTCGTGGGCCTCCAAGGGTGCGGATCTGAAAGTGGTGGGCGGCGCGCAGCATGGCTATCACGCGATCGTGGTGCGCGAAGACACCGGCATCAAGAATGTCGCCGGCCTGAAAGGCCACACGCTGGCATCGCAGAAGGAAGGCAGCACGGCCGACACCGTTTTGAGAGGCGTGGTGCTGAAGAATGCCGGACTTAAAGCGGATGATCTGACCATCCTGGGCGTCAGCCCGCAAGTCGCGGTGCAATCGCTGGTCGGCAAGCGCGTCGATGCGGCATTCCTGTTCGAACCGCAGGCGCGCATCGCCCAGCTGATCGCTCCGGTCAAGCAGATTTATGAAATCGGCGAAGTCTGGCCTTTCCCCTGCATGGTCGTCATCACCTCCGGCGACACGCTGAAAAAGAAAAAGGATGCGGTCTGGAAATCGCTCGACGCCCAACGCGACGCAATTGACCTGCTGCAGAAAAAGCCGGAAGAAGCCTCCAAACTGATCGCCGGTTACTTCATTTCCGAGCCGACCCTGAAAACGCTGAAACATGGCGACGTGCCGCGCGAAGAGGTGATCCGCGACGCGATCAAGAGTCAGACCTTCAGCGCCGTGCTGACCGCCAAGGAGCAGGCGCTGATGCAGGAAATCGCCGATATCATGCAAGCCGACGGCTCCCTGAAAACCCGGGATGGCAATCCTTTCGACGTTAAAAATATCATCGATCTAAGCTGGCAGAAAGAACGTAAGCTGTAACCGATGTAGCATCCGATCGATCGGCGGCAGCACCGCCCGATCGGTCGGTCGGTCGGTCGCTATAACTCGGTATGACTATCCCGTTGGATGATGGCCGGCACCCGCCGGCCATCTTNNCAGTTGCGTCTTTCCGGTTACCGCAAAAAGCTCGCCATGCTTCTGGCGATTATTTTCATCCTGCTGTGCTGGCAAATAGCCGCGTGGAGCCTGCCCGACTTCCTAATGCCGGGCGTACCGACCGTGCTGGCGCGCCTGTGGGAGGATGTACGCTCCGCCGAATTTCGGCTGACCTTGGCAAGCAGTCTGATCCGGCTCGGCAGCGGCTACGGCGCCGCGCTGCTGTTTGGCATCGGCTTCGGCCTGATCGGCGCGGTACTGTTTTTCTTTCGCGAAGTGCTGAAGTCGGCCATCATCATCCTGCAGTCGATCCCGTCGATCGCGTGGGTGCCGCTGTTTTTGATCCTGATGGGCTTCGGCAATTTGCCGATCATCGTCGTCATAGC
>PKWO01000220.1 GCA_003132085.1 Oxalobacteraceae bacterium
GTCGCCCGGCTGCAGGCCGGACGTCATGCGATCGAGGTCGACGAAGCCGGTTGGGACACCGGTGATTTCACTTTGGTTATCGCGGTTATACAGTTCGTCGATCCGCTCCACTACCTGCGTCAGCAACGGCTGAATCGATTGAAAACCCTGCGCGCCGCGCGAACCCTCTTCCGCTATCGAAAAGATTTTAGACTCGGCTTCGTCCAGCATCTGCTTGACTTCCTTGCCTTGCGGGCTGAATGCCTGCCCCGAAATTTCGTCGGCGACGGTAATCAGTTTCCGCAATATGCCGCGGTCGCGCACAATCTCGGCATAGTGCCGAATATTGGCGGCAGACGGGGTGTTTTGAGCCAGCGCATTCAGGTAGGTCAAGCCGCCCACTTCTTCGGCCTTGCCGGTGCCGGACAAGGACTCGAACACGGTGATGACGTCAGCCGGGCGCGAATTGCTGATCAGCTTGACGATGTGCTGAAAGATGATGCGGTGGTCGTAGCGGTAAAAATCAGTCTCTCGCAGGAAGTCTGCAATACGATCCCAGGCGGCGTTGTCCAGCAGCAGCCCTCCCAATACGGATTGCTCTGCCTCTATCGAATGGGGCGGTACGCGCAGGGAGTCGAGTTGCGGATCGGGACGGTTGTTCATGGCGCGAATTATACCTTCTCACCACAACCTGCAGAATTCAGTGTGGAGGAATATTGCGTACCCAGTTCGTTTAGATTGCTGAATAGATAATTTAACCCTGCTACGCGGACAGGTTATGCCTGAAACGGTCGCCTTCCGATAACGAAAAGGCGAAAAAAAAGCCGGAAGATCCGGCTTTTTTTCGCTTAACATTTCGCCTAACAGACGACTTAAGCGTGTTCGCCGAGTACCGAAACCGTGACTTCGACAACCACATCCGTGTGCAACGCCACGGAAATGGCGTGATCGCCAACGGTCTTGAGTGGACCTTGCGGCAAGCGGACCTGCGCTTTTTCAACCGGGAAACCTTGTTTGCTCAACGCTTCTGCGATGTCAAAGTTGGTGACGGAGCCGAACAAACGGCCGTCGACGCCGGATTTTTGCGAAATTTGAACGGTCAGGCCGCTCAGTTTTTCGCCTTGCGCTTGCGAAGCAGCCAATTTTACGGCGGCTGCTTTTTCCAATTCGACACGTTTCGCTTCGAATTCGGCAACGGCCGAAGTGGTAGCACGACGCGCCATGCGTTGCGGAATCAGGAAGTTGCGCGCAAAACCGTCTTTAACACGAACGACTTCGCCGAGATTGCCGAGATTAACGACTTTTTCTAACAGAATGACTTGCATATTTTTCTCCGAATTTGGGTAATCGAGTCAGTCGTCAATTACGCAGTGTGCAGATCGGTGTACGGCAACAGCGCAAGGTAACGCGCGCGCTTGATTGCCGTGTCAACCTGACGTTGATAGTGAGCCTTGGTGCCGGTCAAGCGGGCAGGCATGATCTTGCCGTTCTCTTGAACGAAATCCTTGAGGGTATCGACATCTTTGTAATCCACTTGTTCAACGTTCGCAGCGGTGAAGCGGCAGAATTTTTTACGCTTGAACAGCGGATTTTGCTGTTGACGCTTTTGCTTGAGCTTGAGTTTGTTCTTGTCGAATTTTTTACCGAATGCCATGATGGGCTCCTGTATCTAAATAATGGGTGTCTCGGGTGTCTCGAAATCAACGATATGAAATACGAGGCTTTTGCTGTTGCGATTCTTGCGTGCCAGGAAACCGGTGAACTGAAACGTTCCGCCTAAATCGGCTTGGTTGAATCGTCCTGAAATTTCACCTGCGGCAATCGCAGCAATTTCAAATTCGACCAACCTTGGAACGCCTGCCTCAATTTGTTGCGAACTGTGCAGCAATCGCGCTGACACTATCGGGATACCTGCCGGGGTGTAACGTAAAATTTCACGTTCGGCGATACTTGCAATCAATTGAAGCTGATTTTCCAGTTTATTTACGCTCCTGACCTGGTGCAAACTGACTCGCAAAAATTACGCAGCGGGGGCCTCGGTACGGTGGCTCTTGGCAGCATCTTCCTTCTGCACAGCCTTCATCATCGGCGACGGCGTCGTCTCGGCCTTCTTCAACTTGACGGTCAAATGGCGCAAGACGGCATCGTTAAACTTGAAGCCGGTTTCGATTTCGACCAAAGTCTCGTTATCGCATTCGATGTTCAAACAAACATAGTGTGCTTTTGCGAGTTTCTGGACCATGTACGCCATCTGGCGGCGACCCCAGTCTTCGACACGGTGAATCTTGCCGCCACGGGCGGTGACGATGCCCTTGTAGCGTTCGATCATCGCGGGAACTTGCTCGCTTTGATCCGGATGGACGATAAATACTATTTCATAGTGACGCATAAAAACTCCTTTTGGACGGATTGACAAATCGCCCACCCCGGCGTCAAGACGAGTGTGGGAAGAGGAAAACCCAAGATCATACCCTGTCCTGCCGGAAAACTCAATGATTTCAGGTGCTTATGTAAATCCACGCAACGACCGCCATCGAGCGGTATGACCGGCGCTATGGGGTATCTGCAAATATGCTTGCATTTAATAAAATACTGTATAAAAATACAGACTGTTCATATGGACAGCATAAACAGCCCTTCAGCTTCGAAAAACCGACACTATGATCAAACTTACCGCTCGCCAAGAACAAATCCTCAATTTGATCAAGGACGCGATCGAAAACACAGGATTCCCGCCGACCCGTGCCGAAATTGCAACAGAATTGGGCTTTAAATCGGCTAACGCGGCGGAAGAGCATTTGCAGGCGCTGGCACGCAAAGGCGCAATCGAAATCTCACCTGGCACCTCGCGCGGCATACGCTTGTGCGGCGACATGGGCGCCAATCGGGGCGCCGACCGTTTTCAGGGTTCGCAGCTGACGCTGCCGCACCCGGCATTGATGCAATTGAGCCTGCCCCTGATCGGTCGGGTGGCCGCCGGCTCGCCGATCTTGGCGTTAGAGCATATGGAAGCCAACTACAACGTCGATCCCACGCTGTTTACCGCCAAGCCTGATTACTTGCTGAAGGTGCGCGGCATGTC
>PKWO01000086.1 GCA_003132085.1 Oxalobacteraceae bacterium
CCATTTCCTTGCGCCGCTCTTCCGTCAGGGCGGGCGTCGGCACGCGGATCACGTCCCCTTGAGTCGACGGATTCAAGCCGAGATCCGACTCGCGAATCGCTTTTTCGACGACCGCAATCATCTTCTTTTCCCACGGCTGCACGCCGATGGTCCGGGCATCGATCAGGGTCACGTTGGCGACCTGACTCAAATTGGTCGGGTTGCCGTAGTAATCGACCATCACATGGTCAAGTATGCCGGCATGCGCGCGGCCAGTGCGAACCTTGGCCAAATCGGCTTTCAAGGTTTCGATCGACTTGTGCATTTTCTGATCGGCGTTTTTTTTAACATCAACAACTGCCATGCTACTCTCCTCTTCTGCAACCGGTAAGGGCCATCTGCAGCCCTTGGATTAAGTCACCTAAACGTGAACCAACGTACCCTCGTCCTCACCCATCACGATGCGCTTGAGAGCGCCCGGTTTGATGATAGAAAATACTTTGATCGGTAATTTTTGATCGCGGCACAATGCGAAAGCGGTAGCATCCATCACTTGCAGCCGCTTGGCAATTGCTTCATCAAAGGAAATCGTGGAATAACGCGTCGCCTCGGGATCCTTTTTTGGGTCGGCGCTGTATACACCGTCCACCTTGGTCGCCTTAAGGACGATTTCAGCGCCAATTTCCGAACCGCGCAACGCTGCGGCGGTATCGGTGGTAAAGAATGGATTACCGGTGCCGGCGGCGAAAATGACGATCTTGCCCTCTTCCAGATATTGCAGGGCTTTCGGGCGAACGTAAGGCTCGACCACCTGCTCGATACTGATGGCCGACATGACGCGCGCGGTAATGCCGGCCTGGCGCATCGCGTCGGCCAGCGCCAGCGAATTCATGACCGTCGCCAGCATGCCCATGTAGTCGGCCGTGGCGCGATCCATGCCTTGGGCGCCGGGCGCCACGCCGCGAAAAATATTGCCGCCACCGATCACGATCGCCAACTCGACACCCAATTGCGCCACTTCCGATACGTCGGCCACCATGCGTTCGATCGTCGCGCGATTGATACCATAGGAATCATCGCCCATCAGCGCTTCACCGGAAAGTTTGAGGAGAACGCGTTTATAGGCTGGTTTGGTCATGAATAGGGCTCCTGTTGTTTGTCCGGTGCTGACTGAAAATAGTGCAAATACGCAATTTCATTGGAAATTGCTAAATCTTAACGCGACCTGCGAACTGTCATTCCCGCCTTCGCGGGAAAGACGGAGCGGATTTTTCGCCTTTGGCTCCGGCTTGTCCGGCTCAGGTTCTCAAACATATTCATAGGAGCTGAATAGCGATCGCCAGACTTCTGCCTCTCCCTCGCATGCGGTGGATGAACTAACCGTCACACCGAAAAAAACGGGCCTTTCGGCCCCGTTTTTTGCTTAAGCCTGCTGAGCGGCAGCGACCTGGGCCGCCACCTCTGCCGCAAAATCATCCTGCTTCTTTTCAATGCCTTCGCCGACCACATACATCGTGAATCCCTTCACCGCCGTATTGGTTGCCTTCAGCATTTGCTCCACGGTTTGCTTGTCATTCTTGACGAAAGTCTGATTCAGCAACGACACTTCCTTCAAGAACTTCTGTATTGAACCTTCAACCATCTTAGTGACGATTTCTGCAGGCTTGCCGGATTCAGCGGCCTTCAACGAAGCAACCGAACGCTCTTTCTCAATCAGCTCGGCCGGCACTTGGTCCGACGACAAGGACACCGGCTTCATCGCGGCGATATGCATTGCCACATCTTTGGCCACTTGCAGGTCGGCGCCCTCGAACTCGACTATCACGCCGATACGCGTGCCGTGCAGGTAGGAAACCAGCTTGCCGGATGTTTCAAAGCGCTTGAAACGACGGATCGACATGTTTTCGCCGATCCGGCCGATCAATGCGGCACGCTGATCTTCGACCGTCTTCCCATGCAGGGGCAACGCGGACAACGCAGCGACGTCAGCCGGATTGTGCTCGGCGATCAACCTGGCGCAGTCATTGACCAGCGCCAGGAACTCATCGTTCTTGGTCACGAAATCGGTTTCGCAATTGACTTCCACCAGCGCGCCGACGCCGCCGGCGATATGGGCTGACACGACGCCTTCAGCCGTAACCCGCGACGACGCCTTGGATGCTTTGGTACCCAGTTTTACACGCAGAATTTCTTCCGCCTTGACCAGATCGCCTTCGGCTTCGGTCAACGCCTTCTTGCACTCCATCATCGGCGCGTCGGTCTTCGCGCGCAGTTCGCCCACCATTGCTGCTGTAATTACCGCCATCTTAATCTCCTAACCAAGTTGACGCCCTTTAGGACGCCGGCACTGAAAATACGTTCAAAATTTACTTAAAAAAATGGGGCGACCACGCGTTGCCCCATTAATTGAAACCCACGTGGCGGGGGCGCGGGCAAAACCCCTGCTCACCCACCACCTTCAAGTCAAACTTACGCCTGCTCGCTGACCTCGACGAATTCATCGCCGGTTGCGCCGCTCTTGATCGCGTCAACCACGTCAGTCATTGCATTGGCACGGCCTTCGAGAATCGCATCCGCGACACCGCGCGCATACAACATGATTGCCTTGGAAGAATCGTCATTGCCTGGGATGACGTAAGTCACGCCTTCCGGGGAGTGATTGGTATCGACCACGCCGATGACCGGAATGCCAAGCTTGGCGGCTTCGGTAATCGCGCCTTTATGGTAGCCGACGTCGACCACAAAAATCGCGTCAGGCACGCCGCCCATGTCCTTGA
>PKWO01000268.1 GCA_003132085.1 Oxalobacteraceae bacterium
ATAGATCGGCGGGTTCTTTTCCGCACCGAATGAGGCAGCCGTATCGGACTGACTGATTTCGCGCATCGGCACGCGGATGTCCGCGCGTGACCCTTGAACATAAATCTTGCGCGAATTCGGCAATGGCTGAATGGCTGCTTCATCCACCTGGGCGGTGGCGGCGAGAAACTTCGGGTTGGCGTTCATGGCGTTCCATTCCTTTGCTCATAGTCAAAATAGCGAAGGAACGTCGGGAACAGCGCAGAACCAGTCCCGATAGCTTCCCTTCGCTGGCATTATCCAGATCAGGTTGAGGGTGTTTCTCACCCAACTGCATACGTGGTAGTGTCGTAATACCTACCGGCAAGCAGCCAGGACCCCTAGCATCGCTGTCTTTCGACAGCATGGGCGAATTATACGCCTTTGATCGTATTAGTCACCAGCGACTGACTTATAATCGCTGATTTAGCAAGAACATAAGCCAAATCATGGAATTAGCCAAGTCTTTCGACCCCGCCGACATTGAATCCTTTTGGCGTGCCGAATGGGAGAAGCGCGGGTATTACACCGCCACCACCGACGCCGGCAAACCGGCATTCAGCATTCAGTTGCCGCCGCCCAATGTGACCGGCACACTACACATGGGCCATGCATTCAACCAGACGATCATGGACGGCTTGACCCGCTATCACCGGATGCGCGGTTACAACACTGCCTGGATTCCCGGCACCGATCATGCGGGGATTGCCACGCAAATCGTCGTAGAGCGGCAACTCGATGCGCAAAAAATCTCGCGCCATGATTTAGGGCGCAAAAAATTCGTCGAGAAAGTATGGGAGTGGAAAGAAAAATCAGGCGCCACCATCACCGGCCAGATGCGGCGCATGGGCGCCTCGACCGATTGGAGCCGCGAATATTTCACGATGGACGACAAACTGTCCGAGACCGTCACTGAAGTATTCGTGCGCCTTTATGAGCAAGGCTTGATCTATCGCGGCAAACGACTGGTCAACTGGGATCCAATGCTAGGCACTGCCGTATCCGACCTGGAAGTTGCATCCGAAGAAGAAGACGGTTTCATGTGGTATATCCGTTACCCGCTGGCAGACGGCAGCGGCCATTTGACGGTGGCAACCACGCGCCCGGAAACCTTGCTGGGCGACGCCGCAGTAGCGGTCGACCCGACCGACGAACGTTATCTTCATCTGCTCGGCAAAATGCTCAAGCTGCCGCTGACCGATCGTGAAATCCCGATCATTGCCGATGAGTACGTCGACAAGGAGTTCGGCACCGGCTGCGTGAAAATTACCCCGGCGCACGACTTCAACGACTATGCGGTAGGCCAGCGTCATCAATTGGCGCAAATCAGCGTACTGACATTGGACGCCAAAATCAGCGCCAGCGCACCCGCTGCCTACCAAGGTCTCGATCGTTTCGCCGCCAGGAAACAAATCGTCGCGGATCTTGATGCGCAAGGCTTGCTGGCCGAGGTCAAGCCGCACAAATTGATGGTGCCGCGCGGCGACCGCACCGGCGTGGTGCTGGAACCGATGTTGACCGATCAGTGGTTCGTCGCCATGAGCAAACCGGCGCCCGAGGGCACATATTTCCCCGGCAAGTCGATTGCCGAAGTCGCGCTGGAGAAAGTGGCCGGCGGCGAAATCAATTTCGTGCCGGAAAACTGGAGCACAACTTATAACCAATGGCTCAATAATATCCAGGACTGGTGCGTGTCGCGTCAATTATGGTGGGGCCATCAAATCCCGGCATGGTACGACGAACAAGGCAACATCTATGTCGCCCGCACCGAGCGCGATGCGCTAGCGCAATCGGGCGGCAAGCCGATCACGCGTGATGCCGATGTGCTGGACACCTGGTTCTCGTCGGCGCTGGTGCCGTTCTCGACGTTGGGCTGGCCGAAAGAAACGCCGGACTACAATATGTTCCTGCCGTCGTCGGTGCTGGTAACCGGCTTTGACATCATTTTCTTTTGGGTCGCGCGGATGGTGATGATGACTACCCACTTCACCGGCAAGGTTCCGTTCAAGACCGTGTATGTGCACGGCCTGGTGCGCGACAGCAGCGGTCAGAAGATGTCGAAGTCCAAGGGAAATACGCTGGATCCGATCGACCTGATCGATGGCATCACGATCGATGACTTGGTAAGCAAACGCACCACCGGGTTAATGAATCCGAAAAATGCGCCGAAAATCGAAAAAGCCACGCGCAAGGAGTTCCCTACCGGCATTCCAGCGTTTGGCACCGACGCACTTCGCTTCACGATGGCCAGTTATGCCAGTCTCGGACGCAACATCAATTTCGACTTGAACCGCTGCGAAGGCTATCGCAACTTCTGCAACAAACTGTGGAATGCGACACGCTTTGTGTTGATGAATACCGAAGACAAGGATTGCGGCGTCGAAGAACACGGTGCGGATGTCTGCGGGCCGGGCGGATATCTGGACTTTTCGCACGCCGACCGCTGGATCGTCTCCATACTGCAGCGAACCGAAGCCGAGGTTGAAAAAGGTTTCGCCGACTACCGCTTCGACAATATTGCTTCTGCGCTTTACAAATTCATCTGGGACGAATATTGCGACTGGTATCTCGAAGTCGCCAAAGTGCAGATTCAGCACGGTAGCGAAGCGCAACAGCGCGCTACCCGGCGCACGTTGTTGAAAGTGCTGGAAACCGTGCTGCGGCTTGCGCACCCGGTCATTCCCTTTATCACCGAGGCGCTGTGGCAAACGGTCGCCCCGTTATCCGGCAAAGCGCTGAATCCAGCCGGCGATTCCATCATGCAGCAGCCCTACCCGCTGTCGCAACCGGGGAAAATCGACACACTTGCCGAGGCCTGGATGGCCCAACTAAAATCGATGACCGATGCCTGCCGCAATCTGCGCGGTGAAATGCAATTATCTCCGGCGTTGCGCGTGCCGCTGATTCTGCAGGCAGCGCAAGCCGCCGACAATACTGCATTGCAAGACTTCGCCCCGTATCTGCAGGCACTGGCTAAACTATCGGATGTGCAGGTAGTCGATGTGCTGCCGGAGTCCCCGGCACCGGTTTCGATCGTCGGTGAAATCAAGCTGATGCTGAAGGTGGAAATCGATGTTGCCGCTGAGCGCGAACGCATCGCCAAAGAAATTGCGCGGCTAGAAGGCGAAATCGCCAAGGCGGAGACCAAACTCGGCAACGAAAGTTTCGTTGCCCGCGCACCAGCCCAAGTAGTTACACAAGAGAAAGAAAGACTGAGCGGCTTTGCGGCGACGCTTGCCAAATTACGCGAACAGTTCGATACATTGAAATAGAGGATTTGCTCTACAACAAAGTGACAAATCCGAATATGGGACGGTTTCGTTTCATGAGATGATCTTGCAAAAACCACATCAGATAATAAGCGCGAGCGCCAGACCCTGGCGCCGTGCAAGATAAACCTCAAGGAGAAGACAATGAAACGACTGTTGCTTATGATCATCGCCACCGTGCTGACAGCCGGCAGCGGATGGGCGCAGGAGGCTTCGCCGGTCGGGCTTTGGAAAAATATCGACGACAACTCTGGCAAGCCGAAGGCCTTGATCCGCATTACCGACAGCAACGGCGAACTCAAAGGGAGGATCGAAAAACTGTTCCGGGAAAGTGGCGAGGACCCCGCCCCCAAGTGCACAAAATGCGAAGACGCGCGCAAAGATCAACCGGTGATCGGAATGACTATCTTGTCGGGCATGAAACGGGATGGCGACGAATACAACGGCGGCCAGATACTCGACCCCGACAACGGCCGGGTTTATCGCAGCAAACTAAAACTGACCGATAGCGGCAAGAAGTTGAACGTGCGCGGCTTCATCGGCATACCGATGCTGGGGCGCACGCAAACCTGGTTGCGCGAAGAGTAGATTACACAAATGAAATCGCCAACCCCGGCAAGCTGACTCCGGAAAACGCGGTTGCCCAGGTCTGCCCCGGTGCTATCGGCAACACGTCGGCCCACGTGCCGGTGGTGATGATTTCACCGGCTGTCAACGGCTCAAACTGCGGCTGTGCGGCCAGCATCTGATTCAATTGCCATAGCGCATGGACGGGGCTGCCCCAGACGTCGCCGCCGAATCCGGCCGCGCGCAACTCCTCGCCGCACGACAATGACACACTGGCGCTCGCCAACACTTGCGGCAGGTTGCGGCGCGACGCCGACGACAGCGATTTAGGCTCTCCGATCAGCAACGCGCCATGCAAGCCGAACGCGGCAATCGCGTCAGCCTCTTCGAATTTCCAATCGGGAAAAGGGCAGGCGACGATTTCGAACGCGTGTGCCATCCACTCGATGCAGTCGGCAATGGCCGCCAGAGTCGCATCCGGGGCGGGCGTCTTGGCCAGCCGGAACACCACTTCCGGGCCAACGCGCGGCTGCAGAGCGCCTACCAGGCTTTGAATCGCCCGATTGTCGTCAATATAGCGCACGGTCGAATCGAACATCGGCGTCCAGATCGGCATGTGGATGGGCTCGGCAACCCCGTAGCGCGACCATATCTTGCGGTTGGTGAAACCAATCTTGCGGCCGATCTGGACTTCTCCTTGGGCGATGCGGGTTTCCCAAATGCATTTGGCGATGTCATAACCGTCTGCTGTCGATAAGGGTTCATGCGCGGATAACGGCGGAATCAATTGCGCGCCGGCACGCGCGTCAAGCAGTTGATGTGCATAGCGATTGGCTTGGGTAGACATCAGCATAACGAACTCGCGCAAAAAGGAAACCGGCAAACAAGCTTGTGGCCAGCCCGCCGTCATTCAGGGAACAGATATCCGGTTCGGAAAGCGTAGGGTAGAAATGGCTGACCGAGCAGAGATTATGCCGATTTTGGCGAAGAATAGTAGCGAAATTGACCAAAAAATTAGTAAAGCTCCGGACCCTATGTATTTATGTAACAGATTCCGCTTAAATCGAATCAGTTTCCGCTCGTTGTTTGCGAGTGTTGAATATTGCACCCATCTTTCATTGCACTAAAGCCTCATTGTTTACCGTAACGCGTTAGATGCCGATCCAGCTGATTGGCAAACATTTGCCGATCAGCCTGACTAAACGGCGCCGGACCGCCGGTGTCGACACCGCCACTGCGCAAATCGTCCATGAAACTGCGCATGCTCAAAAATTCCCGAATATTTTCCTTGGTGTAAAACTCGCCCCTCGGATTGAGTGCATACGCGCCCTTCTCCAGCGCATCGGCCGCCAGCGGAATATCGGCGGTAATCACCAAATCGCCGGTTTGCGCCAAACGCACGATTTCCTGATCTGCCACATCAAATCCAGACGGCACCTGAAGTGCCTTGATATACCGCGAAGGCGGTGTCCGCAGCAATTTGTTGGCCACCAGCGTTACATTGATTTCCAGCCGTTCCGCTAGCCGAAACAGGATATCCTTGATAACGCCGGGACAGGCATCGGCATCGACCCAGATTTGCATTTACGGATTCATCCCGGCTGCGGCTCCCACAGATCGCCATTGGGTCCGGTGCGCGGAGCGACCACACCGAAATGCGTATAGGCTGCCGGCGTCGCAATGCGGCCGCGCGGCGTCCGCTGCAAAAATCCTTGTTGAATCAAGTAGGGCTCCAATACGTCTTCTATCGTATCGCGTTCTTCACCGATGGCCGCCGCCAAATTGTCGAGACCGACCGGGCCGCCGCCGAATTTGAACAGCACCGCTTCCAACAACTTGCGGTCCATCACGTCGAAACCAACCGGGTCGACATCCAACATCACCAGCGCAGCATCTGCCATCGCTTTAGTGATTTCACCGGTGCCCTTGACCTCCGCATAGTCGCGTACCCGGCGCA
>PKWO01000298.1 GCA_003132085.1 Oxalobacteraceae bacterium
ATCGCGCGATGCAGCATCACCGGAATTTGCCGGGTGTTGTCTTCCGCTACATATTCGGCGCCCAAACGCGTCGGCATGGAGAAATCGACCTGCATCGTACCGCATTGCCACATGCGGCCGATCGCATCCTTCAGCGTATATTCGATCTTCGGGCCATAAAACGCGCCTTCGCCCGGCGAAATTTCAAAGTGGCAACCGGAGCGCTTCAAGGACTCGATCAACGCATTCTCAGCCTTGTCCCACGCTTCATCCGAGCCGACGCGCTTTTCCGGGCGAGTTGCTATTTTATAAATAATGTCGGTAAATCCGAAATCTTTATATACCTTCTGCAACAACGCGGTATACGCCACGCACTCATCCAGAATCTGGTCTTCGGTGCAAAAAATATGTCCATCGTCCTGGGTAAACCCGCGCACGCGCATCATGCCATGCAAGGAGCCGGACGGCTCGTTGCGATGGCATTGACCGAATTCGCCGTAGCGCAACGGCAATTCGCGGTATGAGTGCATATTCGCGCGGAAAATTTGTACATGGCCGGGACAATTCATCGGCTTCAGCGCATACGAGCGATTTTCCGACTCGGTCGTAAACATATTGTCTTTGTAATTTTCCCAGTGGCCGGACTTTTCCCACAGGCTGCGATCCAGGATTTGCGGGGCCTTCACCTCTTGATACCCGTTATCCTGATACACATGGCGCATGTACTGCTCCACTTGCTGCCAGACGATCCAGCCCTTCGGATGCCAGAAAATCAGGCCCGGCGCCTCTTCCTGAAAATGGAACAAGTCGAGCGCGCGGCCCAGCTTGCGGTGATCGCGCTTGTCGGCCTCTTCCAGCATGTGCAAATAGGCTTCCTGCTCTTCTTTCTTGGCCCAGGCGGTGCCGTATACGCGCTGCAGCATCTCGTTCTTCGAATCGCCACGCCAATAGGCGCCGGCCAACTTCATCAGCTTGAACACTTTGAGCTTGCCGGTGGACGGCACATGCGGACCGCGGCACAAGTCGGTGAACTTGCCTTCGGTATACAGCGAGACGTCCTGATCAGCCGGAATCGACTCGATGATTTCGGCCTTATAGGCTTCCCCTATCGATTTAAAGTAAGCAACCGCCTCATCGCGCGGCAACACCTTGCGGCTAACCGGCTCATCCTTCTTTGCCAGTTCCACCATTTTTTTCTCAATGGCTTCCAGATCTTCCGGGGTAAACGGGCGCTTGTAGGAGAAGTCGTAAAAGAAACCGTTTTCGATCACCGGCCCGATGGTCACCTGTGCGTCCGGGAACAATTCCTTGACCGCATAGGCGAGCAAGTGAGCGGTCGAATGGCGGATCACTTCCAGGCCGTCGGCATCCTTGTCGGTGACGATTGCCAAATCAACATCGTGATCGATCAGAAACGAGGTGTCCACCACTTTGCCGTCCACTTTGCCGGCCAAGGCCGCTTTCGCCAAGCCGGCGCCGATACTGGCGGCCACTTGCGCGACAGTGAGCGGGGCCTCGAATTGACGTTGTGAACCATCGGGCAGTCGTATAGTAAGCATGTTGCGCTCCGTGTCGGTAACAGGGATACCGAAGCAAAATTAATCAATATTGGGGGGACGAAATTATGGGCGTAAAAAAACGCGGGCTAGCCGCGCTTTTCCATGTGTAGAACGAAAAAGATGTCGACTAGCGTCGCCGTCCAAGCGGTGTGGTCGTAGTTCGCGGTGTCATAACCGGCTTGCCTTTCTCGCTCTTACATAAAATTGTTGTACTTGCATCCGGCGGCGGCAAAACAAACACTTGCGCCCCATAAGCATGCCGATAACAATACAGATATTATCATAATTCGCCCGATTAGCAACCGGCGTTAGACAAACCTACCGTATTGACCGCTTCGGGATACGGCAGACGATCAACGGAAGTTTTTAGTCGATCTAGGTCGTGAAATGAGTGCCGGCACTATGCAAACCGAACGTCTTTTCCTTAGACCCTTCACGCTGGAAGACGCCGAGGAGTATTTTCCCCTGGTTTCGCTCCCTGAAGTCCTGCGGCATACCGGAGAACAACCATTGACGTCGCTGGACGAAGTGCGCGCGCTTCTTTTGGCTCGCCCGCTGCACGATTATGCCGTTTATGGCTTTGGCCGCATGGCATGCATCGAGAAGAGTTCGGGACGCCTGGTCGGCTTCTGCGGACTGAAATATCTGGAGGACTTGCAAGAGGTCGACGTCGGATACCGATTCCTGCCGGATAGCTGGGGGAAAGGTTACGCCACGGAGAGCGCGCGCGCTCTGATGCATGATGGCGTCCGCGCACACCGGATCAAACGCATCATAGGTCTGGTGGAGCCCGACAACGATGCGTCTGCGCATGTGCTGAAAAAGCTCGGCCTGGTATTCGAGCAAAAGATCAGACCTGAAGGATGCGCGCTAGACCTGGACATGTACGCCATCGCGACTGTCGACATTGTTGACATTGTCGGCGCCGAGACAACGACGCGGACGCCTATTTGGTCGTGAAGGTCGTCACGCCGTCCCAGTCGGGGCCGGGAGGCGCGGCGCGGAACAGCGCGATATTGCCGAGGTAAAGTTCATACAGCCGTTGATCCGGATAGGCGAGATGCAACGCCCGGACAATCGGTTCAGCTTCGTCCCAATTCTGCGCGCGGAACAAGGCCAACGCCGCATGCCAGCGCCGAAGCGCATTGCGCGTTGTTTCATCAAGCTCGGACTCGCGCGCCACCGGCTCGAATATCGCCACCGGCTCGTTCTTGCCCTTGACCTTGACGCGATCCAGTTCGCGGTAGGCAAACTCCGGCGCCGCGCGCATGGTGGCCTCGCCCACCACCACCCCCACCCCGTACTCCTTGGTAATGCCTTCCAGGCGCGAGGACAGATTCACGGCATCGCCCATCACGGTATACGCGCGGCGGATTTTTGACCCCATGTCGCCGACCCGCACCGGGCCGGTATTGAGGCCGATGCCGATTTTAAGAGGCGGCCAACCGCGGGCGACGAAATCGGCGTTCAAGTTCCTGACGCTCTGATGCATCGTCAGCGCGGTCGCGACGCCGCGCGCAGCATGGTCCGGCAACGCCACCGGCGCGCCCCAGAACGCCATCACGCAATCGCCGATGTACTTGTCCAGCGTGCCGCTATTGCCGCGAATGTCTTCCGACATCGCGGTCAGATACAGGTTGATGTATTCGCGCAGCGCATTCGGCTCCAGACCTTCCGAGATGGTGGTGAAACCGCGTACATCGGCAAACAATATCGTCAATTCGCGGATCTCGCCTTCCATCGTGTAATGCACCGGATCGGCCGCCATGACTTCGACCAGTTCCGGTGCGACATATTCGCCGAACAAATTGGCCATCGCGCGGCCTTTCCGGTATTCGAATAAATAGCCCCAGCCGATATTAAGTATGAACAAGGAAAGGATCAGCAGCAACGCGGTCGCCACCGGCAACACCTGATCGAGCGAGCGGTATGCCCAAAAATTGAACCACAGCGCGGCGATTGCGACCGCCAACGCAAAAAGAATAGAGGCAAGCGGCCTCAACAGCGAAAGCCCGACAATGAGTACGGTCCCGATCAACAGAAGTTGAACCAGATTGAAGATATCGCTGTCGGCAGGGCTCTGTTTAAAATGGCCGTCCAGAATGGAGGCGATGATGTTCGCGTGCGCTTCCTCCCCCGGAAAACCGGCGTTCACAGGCGTTGCACGCAAGTCGTTCAAACCCGGCGCACTGGTACCCACCAACACGATGCGTTGCGCCAAAGCTTCCAGCGCTACTCTGCCGTGAAGCACATCGGTCGCCGATATGTAGCGAAATCCGCCGCCGTTCGCCCCGCCTTTCCCCCGGTAGTCAATCTGTACCCGCATAAAATCTTCGACCGGAATTCGCTTTGCATGCGGTTCGGTATTGAGTACCAGCGCGTCCAACACGCCGTAATCTCGTTGCGCCTGTTCGGAATTAAAGTCGGACGAGGGCAGAAAAACAGGATGCGTGGCAGTGGCCCCCAGCGCCACCCGCGCGGTCGCCAGCGCCAGGGACTCGTAATAGCTATTGCCGATCTGCGCAATCAGCGGGGACGAACGGAGCATGCCGTCGGGATCGAGGTTGGCATTGAAAAACCCGGCAGCCCGGGCGGCGCGCTGCAACGTCGGAATATTCGCTTCATAGCCGGTAAAGAGGAGCGCGTCCAGACTGCGCCCGCCGAGGTCGGCGAGCTGGAACGCCGGTGCGGGCAGCATTCCTTTCGCCTGCGTCGGCGACAAAAAATACCCTAGCACTACCGGTTTATCCTTCAATGCGCTTGCCAGGCGTTCATCGTAGTCCAGCCTCGGTCTCAGCGCCTCCAGCTTTTGCCCGAACAACGGCAAGTCTTTCAAATCGGTTTTCGCGAGCGACTCCAACGTCGTGTAACCGGAACTGGTGTCCGGCTCCGAAAACATCACATCGAATCCCACTGCCTTGGCCTGGTAATGATCGGTCAATTTCGTTACGAGGTCGGCCACGATGTCGCGGCTCCACGGCCAGCGGCCTACCTCCACCAAGCTCTTTTCATCGATATCGACGATGACAATACGCGAATCCAGCTTGGGCGCTTGCACCCTGATCCGTAAATCGTAAAAGAAGATGTCGAAACGCTCGACGACGTCGCTCGGCAGGAAATCCAGCGCCTGCGCACAAGCCAGCAGCGTCAAAATCAACCCCGCGCCCCGCGCCCCATATTTGGCTAGCAATCTACGCAAAATACCCCCCGCAACGTTGGTTCCGGTTCGCCCCGCTTACGGTACATAACCCGGAATCTTGTTGACATCGACCTCATCGATCAATGCCGGATCCATGAAGCGTTGCGCGAACGTCAGGTAAACCTTGCTACGCACAAACACGTCGAACAAATTCGGATCGATATGATTTCGTTGGCGGAATCGGCCCAGTATCCGCAGCGATTCGCTGAGTGTCTTGCCAGTCTTATAGGGCCGATCTTTCGCCGTCAGCGCTTCGAAAATATCGGCGATCGCCATCATGCGCGCCTGCACCGACATCTGGTCGGCGCGCAATCCGCGCGGATACCCGGTGCCGTCCATCTTTTCATGATGGCCGCCCGCATACTCAGGCACGCGCTGCAGGTGCTTCGG
>PKWO01000438.1 GCA_003132085.1 Oxalobacteraceae bacterium
AGATCAACGACAAGCATATCGAAGTGATCGTGCGTCAAATGTTGCGCCGGGTTCAAGTGGTCGATGCTGGGGATGCCAACTACATTACCGGCGAGCAAGTCGAGCGTTCCGAGTTGCTGGACGAAAACGACCGCGTGGTTGCCCAAGGCAAGATCCCGGCAACGTATGAAAACGTTTTGCTCGGCATTACCAAGGCATCGTTGTCGACCGACTCGTTCATCTCCGCTGCCTCGTTCCAGGAAACGACACGTGTTCTGACCGAAGCGGCGATCATGGGCAAGAGGGACGGTTTGCGCGGCTTGAAGGAAAACGTCATTGTCGGCCGTTTGATTCCCGCCGGCACCGGCCTTGCGTACCATCGTGCACGCAAGGAAAAGGAATCGTGGGAAGCCGAAGAGCGGACCGCCATGCTGCAATCCGAGAAAGCTGCTCGCGCGGCGGAAGTGGACGCGGCAATGGCAGCAGAGATATCTGGCCATCCTGAAGGCGACGCATAAGCTTCATTTAGTAGGCAGCATCGAGGAAATGCCCCGTAGCACTGCTACGGGGCATTTTCATTTGCGCCGAGGATTTTTTGCGTTGCGTTGCGTTGCATTGCGTGGCTTGGGTAGGGTGGGCACGGCTGTTTGTGCCCACGGGATAACCTCACCCAAGCGATCGAAATGGGCGTGTGCGTGGTAGGTAATTTGGTGCGGCAGGAAATTCGTTACGGTTTTCTCATCGTAGTTAGTAGTCACGCTGTGGGACCATGCCGGGGGTAGCCCGGCGGCTAATCACTTTCTTTGGTGCAGCAGGGAATTTGAGCAGCATGCTGCTCGCCTGCGGCATTGACCGCATGAGTTTTCTGGCCGTCACTTATTGCAACTTCGCTCACAGTGGGCCTTGATGTCGGGGTTTGATGTGTGCAGGGAAGGAAAATCGGGTTTAAGCTTTTTTTACTTATGCTGGAATATAGTATATACTCAAGCATATACTGTAAGCCGCGCAGGGAGAACGACCATGATCGAGACACGTATCGCCAAACTTTTCAAGAATGGGGCCAGTCAAGCGGTCCGTCTTCCGGTTGAATTCCGTTTCGAGGGCAACGAGGTATACGTCACGCGAGACGATGCGACGGGCGATGTAGTGTTGTCGATGCGACCGGGCGCCAAGGCATGGAATGAATTTTTCGAGTTGCTGCATGGGATCACGGCGCCGGCCGACTTTATGGCCGACCGCCCGTTGAACGTGCTGCCGCAAGAAAAAGGACTCTTTGACGACGAGATCGCTTCGCCGGGCACGGCAGGAAATTCTTGATGCTGCACATGCTCGATACCGATACGGCAAGCTACCTGATCAAAGGCAAATCGCCGACAGTCGAAGCCAAGCTGGCGGCGCTGGCGCCATCAATGGTTTGCATTTCGGTAATGACACGTGCCGAGCTGTTATACGGCCTGAAACGATTGCCTGCCGATCACCGGCTGCACCTGGCGGTGCGTCAGTTTCTCAAGATCGTTCGTGTCTTGCCGTGGGATGTCGAGGCGGCCGATTGGTACGCTGAAATCCGCCACCAGCTCATCAGCAAAGGGCAACCGATCGGCGAATTGGACATGATGATCGCCGCACATTCGTTGTCGGCCGGCGCGGTGCTGGTCACGAACAACAGCCGGCACTACGAGCGGATTGAAGCACCGTTAATTTTGGAAAATTGGGTATAAGGTCGTTTCCTTCAAAACCCCAGCACCATTCTCTATTTCTCTTGCAACAACGGATGCCCTTTGTCCATGACTTCCCGGCAATCGCCCTTGAAGGTCGAATTATCGTAATCGGTCCAGCCGTAACTATCGACATAACGCTTGTGGCGGCGCAGGTTCTTGCTCAGGAAACTCCACTCCAGTTGCTCGCTGCTGTACCGGATATTGGCCATGTCGAGCAGCGTATGGAAGACATTTTCGGTGGACAGCCGGGCTTTTTTATTATGCTGCAGTTGCGCAACTTTGTCGGGATAGGTCGACTGATAGAGGTCGGAGTACCACACCAGCGCCGGAATATGGAACTCGAATTGCGTGTTGTGCCCATGGAATGCCAGGCGGCAGGTGCCGTCATANNAGTGCGCCGATCACCTTTGACAGGAACCAGTCGGTGTATAAAATAGAGTTGTCGTAACTGTTATTCAGTTGCGCCTTCAGCTTCAGATCGGTGTATGCCGGATTTTCCATGCCAAACAAAGAGGGCTGCCATTTGTCGAATGCTTTCGGATGCCGGTGGCTGTAGTTCCAATGGTTGCCTAATGTGTGCAGCACGATCAGCTTCTTTTTGGCGGGATCCGCAATCGCATGGTTGAGCGGGTAAAGCAGGACTTCGTCAAAGCTGGACGTATCGGTGAATCCGCCCAGGTTCATGAACTGGACCACATCGGCTTCCTTGGCAAATACCGAGACCGGCGTATCGAATTGCCCAAATGACATTTGATTGGATAGCCAATAGGTCTTGAATCCCGCTTCCTTGAATGCGCTTAAGAAGGACTTTTCTGAAAACCCCGCTTGCAGACTTTGCGTGGCTGGCTTGCGGGACACGATCACAGGAACCGACAGCCGCGTGGCCGATACTGCGGTGACAACATTGGCCAAGCTCACCAGATTGGGCTCGTTTTTGAGTAGCGGATTGGTTTCGCGTTTGTAGTCGTTCAAACTCCAGCGGTCGGAGCGCGACGATTCGCCGATTACCATGACGACGACTTGGGGCGAGTCTACCGCTTCACCGACCTGATGAGCGCCAAATTTGAACAAATTGCTCTTATGTGCCAACTCCGACAAATATTGCCTTTCTTTCCAGAAATCGTAACCGCGTACCACTAAGCCAAACGGCCAGGTATTGCCGAATTGGCCGGCCTCGAACGGAATACTTGCCCAGGAAGGCAATTTGGGCAAAGGCAGCGCACTGGCACTGTTCGCAGCCGTCGAGGGCGTGGAACTCTCGGTATCGGTATCGGTATCTGAAGAGTCGTCCTCATCTTCATCATCGGAAGCGCTGGAGTCGCCGGCTGAGTTGGTGGAGGTTACGGCCTGGGAAAAGGAGGGTGCGCGGGAGGGTGCGGGGGAGGGCGCGGGTTGCACGCCATATTCCTGGCCGTATAGCCACGTCGCCGGGAAAATCGCCAATAAAGCAACGATAACGCCGCGTGACTTGCCGCTCCAGGCAAGATCGGGTGTGCGCCATGCCGCCACCGCTATCAGGCACCACCAGGTGACAATACCAACAATAATCACCAGCAGCAGCCAGATCTTGTTGCCAAGGAATTCGATCGCTTCCTTCGGACTGGTTTCGGCAAGTATGCCCAGATGATGGGTCGAGATGCCTTGCCCGTAAAACGCCCTCAAATAGAGCTCTACAGGCAATGCAAGGAACGCTGGGATCAATAATAGGTGAAACCATGCAGGCCGCTTGAACAGCGTCCATACTGCCAGCCAAGCGAAGATCTCCATGCCTAGTATGCGAATTGGGTTGTCAACAGTTTGCCCGGTGAAAAGAAGGGGGACAAACGGCACCGCCGATAGCAACAAGTAGGTCAACAGGATATACAGATTACCGGAACGAAACAAAGAACGCATGGACGCAAATGAAGGGGGGAAAATGGCATTATCGCGCAATATAATTTACTTTCCTAACATCATTATTCTATAGAGTGGTTGACTCAGGAAAATCTTCGGGATATACTCGCGAGTTCTCGAATTTAAGCTCTGTTTGGCTTAAGCGCTCTTTGGTTTGCTCCTCGCATACGGTGCGCTTTTCCCTTCACAGCCGAATCGAACCGCGTGGTTTTCTGCGCAGATATCCAGTTTGGTCCCCGGACAACCGATTTCGGGTTTGTATTATTAATGTCGTAATTTTGTTGGATTAAGAGCGATGCCAACCATCAATCAATTGATTCGCCAGCCGCGTGTTTCCGCGCGCGTCAAGAGCAAATCGCCGGCGCTGGAAAACAGCCCGCAAAAACGCGGCGTATGTACCCGCGTTTATACCACGACCCCAAAGAAGCCGAACTCGGCTTTGCGTAAGGTTGCCAAAGTGCGTTTGACCAATGGTTTCGAAGTGATTTCGTATATCGGCGGTGAAGNNTTACCACATGGTGCGCGGCGCATTGGATACTCAGGGCGTCAAGGACCGTAAGCAATCGCGCTCGAAGTACGGTACCAAGCGTGCTAAGGCCGGTAAGAAATAATCGTTTTTCGTCGTCAAGGCGGAATGTGTGTCGGCCCCCAATGGGCCGAGTAAGTGGATGGTTATGATGGCCGTCCGCGAGTGCGCGGATAATGTGAGTCCTGCGCGCTCAACTGAAGACTGAAAGGAATCGAAATGCCACGTCGTCGTGAAGTTCCCAAACGGGATATCCTGCCTGATCCGAAATTCGGCAATGTTGATGTGTCGAAATTTGTCAATGTCCTGATGTTGTCCGGCAAGAAGTCGATCGCCGAGAGCATCATTTATGGCGCGTTTGATCACATCCAGACCAAGTCCGGCAAGGACCCGCTGGAGGTGTTCGCCACTGCAATCAGTAATTGCAAGCCTTTGGTTGAAGTTAAGTCGCGTCGCGTCGGTGGCGCGAACTATCAAGTGCCGGTCGAAGTGCGCCCGGTTCGTCGCATGGCCTTGTCCATGCGCTGGTTGCGCGAAGCTGCCAACAAGCGCAGCGAAAAATCGATGCCGCAACGTTTGGGCGGGGAATTGCTGGAAGCCGCAGAAGGTCGCGGCGGCGCGATGAAAAAGCGCGATGAAGTACATCGCATGGCTGAAGCGAACAAGGCATTCTCGCATTTCCGCTTCTAATAGATTGGATGTTGACGCCTTTGCATCTGCAAAGGCGTTCATCTGCTTAGATAACTTGAGCAAAACCGGGCGCATATCTTCCTGAAAGTGGCGCTCGGTTTCGTTCATTAAAAAGACTTAGGATTCAATATGGCTCGCAAGACCCCCATTGAGCGTTACCGCAATATCGGTATTTCCGCTCACATCGATGCCGGTAAGACCACCACCACCGAACGTATCCTGTTTTATACAGGCGTGAATCACAAAATCGGTGAGGTGCACGATGGTGCGGCCACTATGGACTGGATGGAGCAGGAGCAAGAGCGCGGCATCACGATTACGTCGGCTGCGACGACCTGCTTTTGGAAAGGCATGGCGAATAATTACGCCGAGCATCACATCAACATCATCGACACGCCGGGCCACGTCGACTTCACGATTGAAGTCGAGCGTTCGATGCGCGTGTTGGATGGTGCGTGCATGGTGTATTGCGCGGTGGGCGGCGTGCAGCCGCAATCGGAAACGGTATGGCGTCAGGCCAACAAGTACCATGTGCCGCGTTTGGCCTTCGTCAACAAGATGGACCGCACCGGCGCAAACTTCTTCAAGGTGTACGACCAAATGCGCGCGCGGCTGAAGGCCAATCCGATTCCATTGCAGATCCCTATCGGCGCCGAAGAAAACTTCCTTGGCGTGGTCGATCTGGTCAAGATGAAGGCGATCTATTGGGATGAGGCTTCCCAGGGTATGAAATTTGATTACCGTGAGATCCCTGCAGAGCTGCTGGAGCAGGCCAAAGAATGGCGCGAGAAGATGGTTGAGGCGGCTGCCGAAGCGACTGAAGAATTGATGAACAAGTATCTTGAAGAAGGCGACCTGACTGAAGCCGAAATCAAGGCTGCGCTGCGTCAGCGCACGATTGCCGCTGAAATCGTGCCGATGATGTGCGNNGTTCAAGAACAAGGGTGTGCAGGCGATGCTTGACGGCGTGATCGATTACCTGCCTTCGCCGGCGGATATTCCGCCAGTCAAAGGCCTGGATGAAGACGACAATCCGACCACCCGCAAAGCTGAAGATACCGAGAAGTTCTCGGCATTGGCGTTCAAGATCATGACCGACCCGTTCGTCGGCCAGTTGATCTTTTTCCGCGTATATTCGGGCACGATCAATTCCGGCGATTCCGTCTACAATCCGATCAAGGGCAAGAAAGAGCGCCTCGGCCGTATTTTGCAGATGCACGCCAATCAGCGCGAAGAAATTAAAGAAGTGCGCGCCGGCGATATCGCTGCAGCGGTCGGTTTGAAAGATGCGACTACCGGTGAAACATTATGTGATCCTAGTGCGATCATTACGCTCGAGCGTATGATTTTCCCGGAGCCGGTGATTTCGCAGGCAGTTGAGCCAAAGACCAAGCAAGACCAGGAAAGGATGGGTCTGGCATTGAATCGCCTGGCGCAAGAAGATCCGTCGTTCCGCGTTCGCACCGATGAAGAGTCGGGTCAGACCATTATTGCCGGTATGGGCGAATTGCACCTTGAAATCATTGTCGACCGCATGCGTCGTGAATTCAACGTGGAAGCAACGGTCGGCAAGCCGCAAGTTGCGTATCGCGAAACGATTCGCAAGACTTGCGAAGAAATCGAAGGAAAATTCGTCAAGCAATCCGGTGGTCGCGGTCAATACGGTCACGTGGTATTGAAGATTGAGCCGCAACCGCCGGGCAAGGGCTTCGAGTTTGTCGATGCGATCAAGGGCGGCACCGTTCCGCGCGAATACATCCCTGCAGTTGAAAAGGGCGTGCGCGAGACCCTGACGGCTGGTGTGATGGCCGGTTATCCGGTGGTGGATGTCAAGGTCACGCTATTCTTCGGCTCCTACCATGACGTCGACTCGAACGAAAATGCGTTTCGCATGGCTGCTTCGATGGCATTCAAGGACGGCTGCCGCAAGGCCAGCCCGGTCATTCTTGAGCCGATGATGGCAGTTGAAGTGGAAACCCCGGAAGACTATGCGGGTACGGTAATGGGCGACTTGTCGTCACGTCGCGGCATGGTGCAGGGCATGGACGAGATCGCCGGCGGCGGTGGCAAGATCATCAAAGCCGAAGTGCCTTTGTCCGAGATGTTCGGTTATTCGACCTCGTTGCGTTCCGCAACGCAAGGTCGCGCGACCTACACGATGGAATTCAAGCACTATTCCGAAGCGCCAAAGAATGTGACTGAAGCAATCGTCAGCTCGAAAAGCAAGTAACCGGCATTATTCGCCCCTGCCGCATGGCGCGGGCGGATTTCTGAATTAATAGATAAATCGTTCTTTTTGAAGGAAGAATAAAATGGCAAAAAGCAAGTTTGAGCGGACCAAGCCGCACGTGAATGTCGGCACGATTGGCCACGTTGACCATGGCAAGACGACGCTGACGGCGGCGATCGCCACGGTATTGTCGAAGAAATTCGGCGGCGAAGCGAAGGCCTATGATCAGATCGACGCGGCGCCGGAAGAAAAAGCGCGCGGCATCACGATCAACACCGCACACGTTGAATACGAAACGGCGAACCGCCACTATGCGCACGTTGATTGCCCAGGCCACGCCGACTATGTAAAGAACATGATTACCGGCGCGGCGCAGATGGACGGCGCGATTCTGGTGTGTTCGGCAGCGGACGGTCCGATGCCGCAAACACGCGAGCACATTTTGTTGGCGCGTCAAGTCGGCGTGCCGTACATCATCGTATTTTTGAACAAATGCGATATGGTGGACGACGCGGAATTGCTGGAATTGGTTGAAATGGAAGTGCGCGAACTGTTGACCAAGTACGAATTTCCAGGCGACGACCTGCCGATCATCCAGGGTTCGGCCAAGCTGGCGCTGGAAGGCGACACCGGCGTGCTGGGCGAGCAGGCGATCATGAAGCTGGCCGATGCGCTCGACACCTACATCCCGACTCCGGAGCGCGCAATCGACGGCGCCTTCCTGTTGCCGGTGGAAGACGTGTTCTCGATCTCCGGCCGCGGCACGGTCGTCACCGGGCGTATTGAGCGCGGTGTCGTCAAGGTCGGCGAAGAACTGGAAATCATTGGCATTCGCGACACGCAGAAGACTACCTGCACCGGCGTGGAAATGTTCCGCAAGCTGCTCGACCAAGGTCAGGCGGGCGACAACGTCGGCGTGCTGCTGCGCGGCACCAAGCGTGAAGATGTGGAGCGCGGTCAAGTATTGGCCAAGCCGGGTTCGATCAAGCCGCACAAGCATTTCACCGGCGAGATCTATGTATTGTCGAAAGACGAAGGTGGCCGCCATACGCCGTTCTTCAACAACTATCGTCCGCAGTTTTACTTCCGTACGACGGACGTGACGGGGTCGATCGAGTTGCCGAAGGATAAAGAAATGGTGATGCCGGGCGATAACGTGTCGATCACCGTGATGTTGATCAACCCGATCGCGATGGAAGAAGGTCTGCGCTTCGCGATTCGCGAAGGCGGCCGTACTGTTGGCGCCGGTGTGGTTGCCAAGATTCTCGAGTAATTTTGACGCGTAATTTGAATTTACATTGCCGCAGGCGGTAGTCCCGCCGGCGGTTCGTTCTTTAAAGGAAGAATCATGTCGACCCCGAACCAAAAAATCCGTATCCGCCTGAAAGCGTTTGACTATCGCCTGATCGACCAATCCGCATTGGAAATCGTCGAAACCGCCAAACGCACCGGCGCCGTCGTCAAAGGCCCTGTGCCGTTGCCAACCCGCATTCAACGTTTTGACGTGTTGCGTTCCCCGCACGTGAACAAGACTTCGCGCGATCAGTTCGAAATTCGCACGCATGTGCGTCTGATGGACATCGTCGATCCAACGGATAAAACGGTTGACGCTCTGATGAAGCTCGATTTGCCTGCCGGCGTCGACGTAGAAATCAAACTGCAATAAATAAAAAACGCACATACCATCAATTTACAGATTTCGCTATTGTAAAACGATAATTTGCGCGTTATAATATTCGACTTCGGTAAGGGTGCAAAGATTTTGCACCCTTACACTATTCAAGTAGTACAAACATCAGCCCCGCCCAATCGTAGGTGGGAATGGAGAAAACAATGAGCCTAGGCCTTGTTGGTCGCAAGGTTGGTATGATGCGCATCTTCACGGATGACGGGGATTCGATTCCTGTAACCGTGCTGGACGTGTCGAACAACCGCGTGACCCAAATCAAAACGCCTGATGCAGACGGTTATTCCGCTGTTCAGGTCGCATTCGGTCATCGTCGCGCTTCTCGCGTGAACAAAGCCGCTGCCGGACACCACGCCAAGGCGGGTGTGGAAGCGGGGACCATTCTTAAAGAATTCCGTATTGACGCTGCTAAAGCTTCCGAAATGAAGGCGGGCGATATTGTCGCTGCCAGCTTGTTCGAGGTTGGCCAAAAGGTGGATGTGCAAGGCATATCCATCGGTAAGGGCTACGCCGGCGTCATTAAGCGTTACCACTTCGCTTCCGGTCGTGCTTCGCATGGTAACTCGCGTTCGCATAATGTTCCAGGTTCAATCGGTATGGCGCAGGATCCGGGTCGCGTTTTCCCGGGTAAGCGCATGACTGGTCACTTGGGCGACGTCACGCGCACCATGCAAAATCTCGAAATCGCCCGCATCGACGCTGATCGTCAGTTGTTGTTGGTTAAGGGTGCGGTTCCGGGTGCAAAGAACGGCCAAGTGGTCGTTTCGCCGGCCATTAAATTCAAAGCCAAGAAGGGAGCCTAAACGATGGAACTCAAGCTCCTGAATGACCAAGGTCAAGCTGCCTCCAATGTTGCCGCGCCGGATACCATTTTCGGTCGCGACTACAATGAGGCGCTGATTCACCAGGTTGTGGTTGCTTACCAGGCGAACGCGCGTAGCGGTAACCGTAAGCAAAAAGATCGTGAAGAAGTGCATCACACGACTAAAAAGCCATGGCGTCAAAAAGGGACGGGCCGTGCTCGTGCCGGTATGTCGTCATCGCCGTTGTGGCGTGGGGGTGGTCGTATTTTCCCGAATTCGCCCGACGAAAATTTCACGCACAAAGTCAACAAGAAGATGTATCGCGCAGGGGTCTGCTCGATCCTGTCGCAGTTGGCGCGTGAGGGTCGTCTGTCGGTAATCGAGGATCTGACGGTTGATGCGCCAAAGACTAAACTCTTGTCGCAAAAGCTGAAGGGAATGGGGTTGGATTCCGTGCTGGTCATCACTGATAGCCTCGATGAAAATCTGTTGTTGGCGTCGCGCAATCTGCCTAACGTGCTGATTTGCGAGCCGCGTCATGCAGATCCGGTGTCTTTGGTGTTCTACAAGAAAATCCTGATCACCAAGTTGGCATTGGCCAAGATTGAGGAGATGCTGGCATGAACGCGATTGTAAAACATAGCGAAGAGCGCTTGATGAAAGTGTTGTTGGCGCCAGTGATTTCCGAGAAGGCAACCTTCGTTGCCGAGAAAAATGAGCAAGTCGTTTTCCTCGTGATGCCTGACGCTACCAAGCCGGAAATCAAGGCAGCGGTAGAGTTGCTGTTCAAGGTTCAGGTTGAGTCGGTGCAGGTAGCCAACCGCCAGGGTAAGCAAAAACGGACTGGTAAATTTAACGGCCGCCGCAATCACACCCGGCGTGCATTTGTGTGCTTGAAGCCGGGTCAAGAAATCAACTTCACCGAGGAGGCTAAATAATGGCACTCGTTAAAGTCAAGCCGACCTCCCCAGGTCGCCGTGGCATGGTCAAGGTCGTTAATCCCGACCTGTATAAAGGCCGTCCGTTTGCCGCGCTGATCGAAAAGAAGTCCAAGACCGCTGGTCGTAACAACAACGGTCACATCACTACCCGTCATATTGGCGGCGGCCACAAGCAACATTATCGCGTGATCGATTTCCGTCGCACCAAGGACGGGATTCCGGCGAAGGTCGAGCGGATTGAATACGATCCGAATCGCACCGCGAATATTGCGTTGCTGTGCTACGCAGACGGCGAGCGTCATTACATCATTGCAACCAAGGGCCTAGCGGTCGGCGATCAATTGATGAATGGTTCGGAAGCGCCGATCAAATCGGGCAATTGCTTGCCGATTCGCAATATTCCGGTCGGTACCGTCATGCATTGTGTCGAGATGTTGCCGGGCAAGGGCGCGCAAATGGCGCGTACTGCCGGCGCCGGCGTGGTGTTGATGGCGCGTGATGGTACGTATGCGCAGGTTCGTTTGCGTTCCGGCGAAGTTCGCCGCGTGCATATCGAATGTCGTGCGACTGTCGGCGAAGTCGGCAACGCCGAGCATAGCTTGCGCAAGATCGGTAAAGCTGGTGCGATGCGTTGGCGTGGTGTTCGTCCTACCGTTCGCGGTGTGGTCATGAATCCGGTCGACCATCCACATGGTGGTGGTGAGGGTAAAACTGCAGCCGGCCGTCATCCGGTGTCGCCGTGGGGTCAACAGACCAAGGGTAAGAAGACGCGTCGCAACAAGCGCACGACTTCCATGATCGTCTCGCGCCGTGGCAAGAAATAAGGGGTAACACATGACACGTTCATTGAAAAAAGGGCCGTTCTGTGACGCCCACCTGGTGAAAAAAGTCGAGACTGCGCAAGCGATCAAAGACAAGAAGCCGATCAAAACATGGTCGCGACGTTCGACGATTATGCCGGACTTCATCGGTTTGACCATCGCGGTACATAATGGCAAGCAGCATGTGCCGGTTTATGTTTCCGAAAACATGGTTGGTCACAAGCTTGGCGAATTCGCGTTGACCCGGACGTTCAAAGGTCATGCTGCTGATAAAAAGGCTAAGAAATAAGGTCCGATGATGGAAACTAAAGCTACCCTCCGTGGCGTGCGCCTGTCGGCCCAAAAGGGCCGTCTGGTCGCCGATCTGATCCGCGGCAAAAAAATTGATCAAGCTCTCAATATTCTGACCTTCAGCCCCAAAAAGGGCGCGGTCATCATCAAACGTGTGCTGGAGTCCGCGATTGCGAACGCCGAGCATAACGACGGTGCGGATATTGATGAATTGAAAGTTACGACGATTTATGTCGAAAAAGGTTCGGTCTTGAAGCGCTTTACTGCGCGCGCCAAAGGCCGGGGTGATCGTATCTCGAAACAATCCTGTCACATTTACGTGACTGTCGGCAACTAAGGAGTCACGATGGGACAGAAGATACATCCAACCGGTTTCCGTCTTTCGGTTACGCGTAATTGGGCTTCGCGCTGGTATGCTGGCAATAGCAATTTTGCCACCATGCTCAACGAGGACTTGAAAGTTCGCGCCTACTTGAAGACCAAGCTGAAGAACGCCTCTGTTGGCCGTGTGGTGATTGAGCGTCCTGCGAAGAATGCTCGCATCACGATCTATAGCTCGCGCCCAGGCGTTGTAATCGGTAAAAAAGGCGAGGACATCGAAGTTCTTAAGTCAGCGCTGACCAAGATGATGGGTGTTCCGGTTCATGTGAATATCGAAGAAATTCGTAAACCTGAAACCGATGCTCAACTGATCGCCGATTCGATTGCTCAGCAATTGGAAAAGCGCATCATGTTCCGTCGTGCCATGAAGCGTGCGATGCAAAATGCAATGCGCCTTGGCGCGCAAGGCATCAAGATCATGTCGTCCG
>PKWO01000244.1 GCA_003132085.1 Oxalobacteraceae bacterium
GTTCACGTTGCGCGGGGGAGGCAAACATATGCAGCAACTCCATATTGCCGGTATCCGGCGCATTGCAATTAAACACTTCCGATGCCCAGCCGATGCGCCCCATGATTTCCGCCAGCGGCGCATATTCAAGATTGCTCAAGCCGGTTCCTGGCTCACCCTCTTTCAGATGGGGCAGAAACAAATTCCAGAGTCCTTCCGATTTCGCCAGTGCCTTCAGGTCTTCGGTAAACGATACCGGATATATGCCGGCATGTACTTCTTCATTGTATTGGCGCACGCGCGGCAGAATATACTGATCCATAAAATTGCGTACGCGGGTGCGCAGGTCTTCCACTTTCGCTGAATATCCAAAATCCATGATGAACCTCTCTATCGGTTTAGTTGCCAATTGTTCGCATCGTTGAATCAGTGCCAACGCGAACTAACGTTCTTTCTCAATTAAATCAACCGCCAGCTGAGCCAGATGTCCGGCCATCTGACCCACTTGTACCGCGTTGTCGCTGGAAGCATTGCCGCTCAACGCCCGCTTCAGCACTCCTTGGAGAATCGCCGCCAGCCGGAAGAAGCTAAACGCGAGATAGAATGCCCAATTGTCGATTGCGCCGATACCGCGCAGCGCGCAATATTGGGCGATAATAGCTGCCTCAGTCGGAATCCCTAATTGTTCGCGGTCTTTGCCTGCCAGTCCGGCAATGTGACCGGTGGAGGGCAGGCGTAAACACATGCAAAAATAGGCCAGATCGGCAAGCGGGTGGCCGAGCGTGGAGAGTTCCCAGTCCAGCAGCGCCAGCACGCGCGTTTCGGTGGGATGAAATATCAAATTATCGAAACGGTAGTCGCCATGGACCAGGCTCTGCTGACCGTCATCGGCCGGCGTGTTGGCCGGCAACCACGCAATCAGTGTCTCCATAGCCTCGATGGTCTCGGTTTCGGCGGCGCGGTATTGCTTGGTCCACATGCCGATTTGACGTTCGAAATAATTACCGGAGCGGCCGTAATCGCCTAGTCCGACCGCTTTTACATCGACACTGTGCAGTGTCGCCAACACCCGTATCAACTCGCTGTATAACGCTGTCCGTTGTTCGCGCGGCAATTCCGGCAGGCTTGGATCCCAGAATATCCTTCCCTGCACAAAACTCATGACATAAAATACGCTGCCGATCACGTCGGGATCTTCGCAGAGGTGATAGGCGTGCGCTACCGGCACCTCGGTATCTCTCAACGCATTCAGCACGCGGTATTCCCTATCCACCGCGTGGGCGCCTTTTAGCAAATGCCCCGGCGGTTGACGGCGCAATACATAGTCGCCACTCCTGGCTTTGAGGAGATGGGTAGGATTGGACTGCCCGCCGGCAAATTTCTCTGCGGTCAGCGGCCCCTGAAAACCGTCTATCCACCTCTCCAGGTAGTCCGCGAGCTTGACCGTATCAAGGTTTTTCACATCCATTGTCATTTTCAACATCGCCGTCGCTTCTCGTTATCCATAGGTGATTGCATGCAAGCGATCAGCTTGATCAAGATGCGCAATATTGTTAAAGCTCGCCAGCTTGACCGATCGCCGATTAAAGTAAAAATGCGACAAGCTCGCATTTCTGACCTGAAAATTGAGTTCGAGCGCAATGTTTGCAGGCGCTGCCAACACTTGCCTGGTCATCATGCCAATCGGTCCACCAGAGCTTACGACCAGAATCCTTTGCGCATCACATTGTTGGATAAATTGTAGGGCATCATTGATCCGCTGAGCGAAAGCTTCCCATTTTTCCGGCAACGCCCCCTTTAGTCCGTCATTGGACCAAAGCAGCAGCACCTCCTTCAGTCCTTTATAGAATTCATGTTTATTGCCAGATGCCAATTGCTTCAGCGCGGCATGCTCTTCGCCCAGAGCGTTGTATAGCGCATAAAAATCGTATTCGTCGAGTCCAGCGTGCTCGGTAAAAACCGCGGGACGGCCCATGCCGCGACAGATCCCCTCGGCGGTTTGGCGATGTCGCAACTGAGTACCGATGATGATGCGATCAAACTCGATCTTTCGCTCGGCCAGGTACTGCCCCAGCCAAAGAGATTGTTGCTCCCCCAGCATCGATAATCGATCATAGTCATCGGTGCCGAAGGACGCCTGACCGTGCCGAACCAAATAGAACTCTGCCATGCCGAACCTCGCCTTTGCAAAAGTAAATGATAGTGAACAAGTGAGTATTCTCAAAATTTATTATAATGATAGCCAGGTATCACCAATGTTTATGGTTAAATTAATAGGATATCCATGCGATTGAATCAGGTCGATCTCAACCTGTTTGTGGTTTTTGAGGCCATCTACGCTAAGCGCAACCTCACCAGGGCGGCGGAAGTGCTGTGCATTTCCCAGCCTGCGGTGAGCAATGCGCTGATGCGAATGCGCAAAACCTTTAATGACCAGTTGTTCGTCAGCACCCCGCAAGGCATGGTGCCAACTCCAGTGGCGGAGAACATTGCCGGCCGTGTCGGCGAGGCCCTGCAATTGCTCAATGCCAGCGTTCAAGAGGCAGATCTGTTTCAACCCGCCACCGCCCAAAAGGTTTTCCGGGTAAGCATGAACGACCTGACGGAGGCCCTTTTGCTTCCCGCACTAGGGGAAATCTTAAAACTGCAGGCCCCCGGGATCCGCATCGAGAGCTACTTCAGCAACCGCCGCGATGTCCCGCGCGAGTTGGCGGCAGGGGCGCTGGACCTGGCGATTGATGCCCCGTTGATCAATGACCCTCAATTGCTTCACGGCCCGTTGAGGAGCGAACGCTATGTCTGCATGCTGCGCAAAGGCCATCCGCTGGCCGATCAAACACTTAGTCTGAAAAACTATCTGAGTTTGGGGCATATTCATATTTCGAGCCGGCGCGAGGGACTGGGACACGTGGATACAGTGCTCAATAAGCTTGGCGAGGCGCGCAACATTCAGATGCGTGTGCAGCACTATATGGTGGCGCCGCTCATCGCCATGCGAACGGATTTGGCGCTGACAGCCCCCTTGGGGCTGGTGCAAGGCTATGACGCAATACAGATGGAGCTACCTTTTGAATTGCCATCTCAGGAGTGGCATCTGTACTGGCACCGTAGCGCCGACCGGGATCAGGCAAATGCATGGCTGCGGGACAAGCTGTTGCAGTATATTCGTACAGCACAATAGAGAATGCAGGACGCACAAGGCTATCTATCGGTAGGTGGCGCCACATGTCAAGCGGGGACCTGACAGATGCCGGCGAAGACGCTGCCGCTGATCGCGAGTCAACATAAAATTCGAATCAACGACATTATCCGCGCGTCATTTTCAGCCAATATTCCGGCGCGTTGGAAATCAACAACCATCAGCCGGACTGGGCGACCCGCATTCCGTAGACATCAGAGATTCATCCCGCCAGAAACTTCGATGCGCTGACCGTTGACCCAGCGACTGTCGGACGAAAGCAAAGAGGCAATCAGTGCGCCGATGTCGTCCGGTTGACCGACCCGGCCAAGCGCGGTCTGGGATGCGATGAAGTCATTCATCTGAGGATTGTCCCGCACCGCGCCACCGCCAAAATCGGTCTCGATTGCTCCTGGCGCCACCACGTTGACCGCAATGCGTCGCTCGCCGAGTTCTTTGGCCATATATCTGCTGAGGACTTCGATCGCACCCTTCATGGATGCATAGGCTGCAAAGCCAGGAAAGGAAAAACGCGTCAGGCCAGAAGACAGATTGATGATTCGCCCACCGTCAGCGATCAGAGGCAACAGCTTCTGGCTCAGAAAGAAGGTGCTTTTCAAATGCACGTTCACCATTTCGTCAAACTGCGCCTCGGTGGTGTCCATAAAACTGGCATGAATGCCGGTGCCGGCGTTATTGACCAGGTAGTCGAACTGCTCGCATGAAAAGTGATCTGCCAACACTTCCCCGACCTTGCTGCTAAATGCCGCGAAGCTGCCGCTGTTGGCCACGTCGAGTTGTAGCGCAACCGCCTTGCGGCCGAAGGCGGTGATTTCTTCCACGATCGACGTTGCATCGGCCTGCTGGCTGCGATACGTTAGAATGACGTCTACGCCCTTAATGGCTAGATGCAGTGCGGTGTTTCTGCCAAGGCCGCGGCTGCCGCCGGTGACCAGAGCGATAGGGTGAGTAGATTGCATGGCGAACTCCTTGATGGGGTTTGTTGGGTCAATGACCAGTATTTATCGGTGACGCATGATCTCCGTTTCCGGCCATTGCTTCGACCAGTCGGAAACCAACAACTATCGGCAAGAAATGATGCGAAGTAGCAGTAGTTCCCAAGAATGAAAAAATCATCTGAGCTGTGGGATATCCACGGCCTTCGGCAGCGGTCTTAGTTCGTTGAATAGATCTTGGTACTGCTTCTCTGCATGTAGCCTGAGCCACTCAAGATCGGCTTTGACACGTTCAAAGCGGGAAGATGCAACGCCGCTCTTGATTTCGTCAATGTTTTTTTTCAGATTCTGTAGTTGTTCCAGCTTGCCGATATTTTCGCTGCTGATGGATTTTTTCGGCAGTTCGCTGATCAGGACATCTACCGCATCCATCAACTGCCCCAATTGCTTTCCGTAACTGTATTGGCTTACGATGTCCCGCTCAGTCGGAGGATCACTCGAATTATTTTCGTTGATGACAACACCTGCAAACGTCCCGCCGGGCAAGATGGGCTCGTACAAAGATCCCGAAAACATAGGAGAGCGCGTTGCGGACGTCAGGATTTGATTTAACCACGATTGCCAAATGGACCACGGGTTCAGTATTGAACTGCCAAGCGGATCGTTCGTCATTAGCGCCTCCGGTATCAATTGTTGGGCCAACTGGCCAGATTGACCTTGCTGCTGCCAAGATATCAATTTAGCATGAAATCGCCGGCGCCGTCGGCGGCGAGCCCCCTCGATTGAATGATTAAGAATTCTCTGTCCAATCGAACTCCATCTGGCGAGCCATCCTGGTTGCAAGTTCTCGACTGGCGAGTCGCTCAACCAAGTGAAGGCACATGACATTTGGCGTGAGCACCAGCCAGACGGATAGTGTCAGGTCTTTTTCCATTGCAGGCGGGCTAACAGGGGGGCGCCGAACAGGTTGACCA
>PKWO01000520.1 GCA_003132085.1 Oxalobacteraceae bacterium
CTGAATTGGGCGATAACGGCAGAGTGCTGATCCGCGCATCGGGTACCGAACCCTTGATCCGCGTGATGGTCGAGGCGAAATGTGCGGATGTTGCTAATACCATGGCACGCCGTATTGCTGATAAATTGGCTGCCTGACACGCGAAGGTACACTGCCTCGCGGGTTATATCGTTCGCGAGGCAGGTTCCCGGCACACTGCTTTTTTTACCATGTCGAAACAAAACTCCCCCATCTTGGTTGTTGAAGACGAACCCGGCATCGCCGAATTGCTGCGCTTTACGTTGGCAGCGGCAGGATTTTCCGTTGACGTCGCCGATAACGCGCAAGCGGCACGGGCTGCGCTCGCGAACGCATTGCCGCAGGCGGTACTGCTGGACTGGATGTTGCCGGACGTACCTGGAATAACGCTGTTACGCGAGTGGCGGAATTGCGCGCGTACCGCGGCGCTGCCGATTATCATGTTGACAGCCAAAGGTTTGGACGAAGACAAGGTAAGGGGCTTGAACGCAGGTGCGGATGATTATGTGACCAAACCGTTTTCGCCGCGAGAACTGGTGGCGCGGATCAATGCGGTATTGCGCCGGCAATCATTGCTTCTGGCGACTGCCGAACAATCGGTGGGCGCAATCACGCTGGATGACGAGCGGCATTTGGTGCTGGTGCATGGGGTAACGGTCGAGTTGGGACCGGCCGAATTCAAGCTGTTACGCTTCATGATGGGACACGCTGAACGCGTATTTTCTCGTGCACAACTCCTCGATCAAGTATGGGGCGATCATGCGTTTCTGGAGGAGCGCACGGTCGATGTTCATATCATGCGCTTGCGCAAGTCTCTCGGTGCGTCGGCTGATTGCATCAAGACGATACGCGGCGTCGGTTATATGTTAAACACGGATATTCCCGGTTGAGGCACATCTTGGCCGGATGTTTGCCAAAGGCACGCCATTTGGCCGGGCAAAAGAGGAATTTAACGTGTGAACTGCAGTTTTAATTTGACCAAACTGGATTGATGGGTTATCATCTTTTCTCTCGGAGTGTAGCGCAGCCCGGTAGCGCACCTGGTTTGGGACCAGGGGGTCCAAGGTTCGAATCCTTGTACTCCGACCAAAATATACAGTAGCAAAAAAGGATTCAAGAGTTAATCGCTCTTGAATCCTTTTTTTTGTTTGTTCCAACCGATTTGCCACTAGCTCGCCAGCGTCGCCAAACGTCAGTCTAGCAACTATTCTTCAGCAACTTGTCGGCAAATTGCTGCCAGGATGCACCCATTGGCAAACCGTCAAAGGCGCCGTCACGCGCCTGCTGCGCCACCCAATCGTGTTTTTCGGCAATAGCTGCGGCCATCCAGGGTTCAAACCCAGCCTCGCGTACGGTGTTGGCCGCCTCGCGCATTTCCTCGGCACGCCGTTTGCCGTGCTGCGCCACACGGCTAAAGAAATAAGCCCCTTGCGCTTCCCAGTCGATAGAAGGAAACGTCTCCTGTAGCGTTGAAATCATATGGTTTTCCACGCCATACTTTCGGGCTGTCGTGTAGCTTTCTATTACCAGCGCCTCCATGCCCTTGATCATTATGCTGCGGCACATCTTGATGGCGGAGGCGACGCCGATCTCGGTCGAAACCGCGCTGGCATTCATGCCAAACCCGCGCAGCGTCTCGGCAAGCGCCTGCGCATGCTCACCACCGAGAAGCATGGGAACCCTGATACCATGCGGGGGCACCGACGTCATCACGCCGGCCTCAACGTAGCGCCCCCCTGCAGCATCAATTAGTTGGGCGGCCTGCTGCTTGGTACCCGGCGAGGCCGAATTGAGATCCAGGAAGGCAGCACCCGGCCGGATGTGCCGCGCCGCTGCCTGCGCCACAGCCAGCGTATTGGAGGCGGTAACTGCCGAGATGATAAAGTCCGCCTGCCCACACAGTGCTTGCATCGAGGCATACGCCTGCACCTCTGCTTGCGCTGCGTGAGCCAGTTCTGCATCACGCGTACTCTCTTCTTGAAACTTGAGATCCCATGCACCGATCGAGATCGCGCAGCCTTTTAGCCCTGCCGCAAAAATTTTCCCGACCTCTCCGTAACCCACGATGCCGATGTGTTCTAGCTTCATTGGACTCGCCCCCTAATTTTCACTGTAAATTTTAGAATTCTCGAAATTTTCGCGCATGCGTGCCAATTGCGCAACATGCAGTCATGCATGAGTATTATTTTTCAAATAGCGTCCCCGCTTGTTTTCTGAAATCCTTGGGCGACAGGCCGATATGGCGTTTGAAAAAGCGTGTGAAGTAGGCCGGATCTGCAAATCCCAGCGCGTAGGACACCACGTTGATGGTCATCGTCGTATAGACCAGATTGCGTTTTGCTTCCAGCAGCAACCGTTCATGGACCAGTTCCAGCGCGGATTTCCCCGTGGTCTGGCGGGCAATCACGTTCAGGTGCGCCGGCGTAATGCCGATTTTTCCGGCGTAATAGGTGACCAAGTGATGACTGGCGTAACTCTCTTCAATCAATCGTCCGAAATGCGCGAAGTGCTTACCGCCTTTTTTGTTGGCCTGGATATTTTTCAAGCTGTAATGCCGCGCGTTTCTGCTTGCCCAAATCAGGATTGTCGTCAGCAAAGACTCGATCAACAAATTTCTATGAGGCGCATGACGCTTGTACTCGCCGTCCATTGCGCTGAACGCCAATCCGATTGCGGTACTTTCATCGTCATCCACCAGCGAGAGAATGCTTGGGCCGTTCAATGCGGCGAGCGCATCCTCCATTTGCCCGCTGATCTTGGTGATGAGCGGGCAGGCAATGGTAATCACATACCCGACAGCATTTTTGTCGAATTTGAACCCGTGAACACACATTTGGGGCACCAGGAGTATCTGGCCGGCATGCATCGCGTGATGTTTGTCGTCCAGTTGGATTTCGGCATTGCCGGCTCGCAGGAATAGCATTTGAAACAAGCCGCTATGCTGATGGGATTTAATCTGCCAATTGTGCAATTGGCTGCGGGCGGCAATCGATTCGCAGTGTACTAAATCTGGGGTAAGCCATTGTTCCTTCTCCCCATATAGCTTGAAAATAGGAACATTTTTTGTATTATCCATATAATATCCACAGCATGAGGTTGCTTGTTTGTTTCGACGAGATAATATATGAATGCGCGAAATGTACCATTTTAATCGCTAAAAATCCATGTTGGGAAAGCCGGTTTTCAGCGAATATAGCGATTGCATGCAAGCCGGACAGTGAAACATCTATTGTCTGGACTGGAATGGCGAGATCGAGCGTGAATTACACCCCAATGCGACACGCCAATGCCAAACATCAGGAGACAACGCAATGAAAACACAGGTCGCCATTATCGGCGCAGGCCCCTCCGGACTACTGCTCGGCCAGTTATTGCATCTGCAGGGAATCGACACGGTCATCCTCGAAGCAAAAACGCCCGATTACGTGCTGACCAGAATCCGTGCCGGCGTACTTGAACAAGGTTTCGTCGATTTGCTCAGAGAGGCTAAAGCCAGTGAGCGGATGGATCGCGAAGGCCACGTCCATGAAGGTTTTTCTTTGTCTTTCGCGGGAAAAATGGAAAGGATCGACATGAAGTCCTTGACCGGTGGAAAAACGGTCATGGTCTATGGCCAGACCGAGGTCACCAAGGACTTGATGGAGGCGCGTGGGGCCACTGGCGCGGTCAGCATCTACGAGGCCGAGAATGTGCAGCCGCACGATTTTTATTCCGACAAGCCGCGCGTCACTTTTGTCAAAGATGGCGAGGCCATTGAACTTGAATGCGACTATATTGCCGGTTGTGACGGTTTTCATGGCGTATCCCGAAAGTCTGTGCCGAAAGATAAGATCAAGACTTTTGAACGTGTTTATCCGTTCGGCTGGCTCGGTGTGCTTTCCGAGACACCGCCTGTCGCGGATGAGCTGATCTATGTCAGCCATGAACGCGGTTTTGCGCTGTGCAGCATGCGCTCCCCGATGCTCAGTCGCTACTATGTGCAATGCGCGCTGGATGAAAATCTGGATGAATGGTCGGATGAGCGTTTCTGGAATGAACTGAAAGCACGCCTGCCGGCGGATGTTGCCGGTAAGCTGGTCACGGGGCCATCGATTGAAAAGAGCATCGCGCCGCTGCGCAGTTTTGTGGCCGAACCGATGAAATTCGGACGTTTATTCCTGGTGGGCGACGCTGCCCATATCGTGCCGCCGACCGGCGCCAAAGGATTAAACCTGGCATCCAGCGACGTATACACGTTGTATCACGCGATGCGCAAAACATACCATGAAGGTCGTCGCGACTTGCTGGAGAAGTATTCGGATATCTGCCTGCGCCGCATCTGGAAAGCCGAACGTTTCTCATGGTGGATGACATCGCTTCTGCACCAGTTTAATGGCGATGCCTTCAGTCGGCGCATCCAGGACGCGGAGCTGGATTACTACACAAGCACGCAGGCGGCGCGTATGACCATTGCTGAAAATTACGTCGGTTTGCCTTACGAACCGATCGAGTAAGTACCCTCGTAAAGGGGCCGCGCGCGTTATACATGCCCGGTGACTTAACGCGGCAACGCGTTTCCAAACACCTCGCGCGCTACCTCCTGAATCAATTCCAGCATGGCTTTCTGGGTCAGGGTGGTGATTCGCCCCGCCGCAGTGGCGAGACTCAGTTTGCTGACCAGTCTGGGTTCGACAATGCGGTTGATTAGATAGGCGTCGGGTTTGGCTGCGGTTGAAACGGCGTATTTGGACAAGATGGCGTGACCGGCACCGTCTGCTACCAGATCAAGGATAGCGGGGACGCCGTCAATTTCCAGGCCGATCAGCGGTTTGCAGCCGATGCTGGCCATTTGAGCCTCGATCAGCATGCGAAATGCGTTGGGGCGATTGGGAATCACCAGTGGCAAAGTCGCGATATCCTTGAGACTGACAGGCGAGGACTTGGCGTTGCCTGAGCGTCGGGTAACAAGGTACAGTTCTTCTTCTGCCAGTGGAATGGTCTCGACACCGGCCGATGGTACAGGGTTGTAAAGCAACGCGATATCGAGACGGCCCGTCAAAAGCCATTCCTGCATTGAAATCGACAGTCCTTCGCTGATGGACAATGTGGCGTTGGGTAAGCGTTTGCGAAATTCCCGCGTTAACCGCACGGTCATCATCTTGGAGATGCTGGGGGGTAAGCCGACAGCCACGCGTCCGGCCACCGCACCGCGCACACGCGCCAAGTCCTCGCGTGCCCGCTCCACTTGATGAAGGATGCCGCGGCCATGCTCCAATAGCAGCTTTCCCGCTTCGGTGGTAGCGACTCCCCGACCATTACGACTTAACAGGTTCTGCCGCAGCTCTACTTCCAGTAGACGGACCTGCCGGCTCAGGGCCGGTTGAGCGATGTTTAACATATTGGAGGCGCGGGTAAAACTGCCGAGCTCGGCTACGTGAACAAAATACTCCAATTGTTTAAGGTCCATTTTCGTTGGCGTGTGAATAGCGTGCTGCTCATTATGCCACTTTGATATAACTGATAGTGCGTGACGCTACTTATTAATTGGACGGCGGCAAATCATAATGGCGGCTATGCAAACCTCTATTCCCACCCTGCTGATGCGCGGAGGCACTTCGCGCGGCCCGTTCTTCCTGGCGTCCGACCTCCCGGCGGATGTCGCCACACGGGATCGCGTGCTGTTGGCCGTCATGGGTTCGCCCGACAAACGCCAGATCGATGGCCTGGGCGGCGCCAATCCGTTGACCAGCAAAGTGGGCATTATCAGCCGCAGCACAACGCCGGGTGTGGCATTGGATTTTTTGTTTGCGCAGTTGCAACCGGACAAGGACACCGTCGACACCACTCCCAACTGCGGCAATATGCTGGCGGCCGTGCTGCCTTTTGCGCTGGAGCGCGGTTTGATCGAAGCGCAGGGCGACACCACCACCGCGCGGGTGCTGACCCTGAACACCGGCATGCAGTGTGACGTGACGGTGCACACACCGATGACGCCGTTCGGTCGCCAAGTGAGTTATGAAGGCGACGCGCGCATTGACGGCGTGCCCGGCAAGTCAGCCCCGATTACCATCAATTTCCTGGACACGGCCGGCTCGGTATGTTCTGGTTTGCTGCCCACCGGCAATGTATTGGACGAATTGACGGTGGAGCCCAATGGCGCAGCGGCGGGCTTCGAGCCCTTTACGCTACAGGTAACCTGCATCGACAACGGCATGCCGTTGGTGATATTTCGCGCCGGCGACGTGGGTCGTACCGGTTACGAGAGCGTCGCCGAGATGAATGCGGACACCGAACTTAAAACCCGTATCGAAGCACTGCGCCTGAAAGCAGGGCGCTTGATGGGGCTGGGTGATGTCAGCACCAAGAACTATCCCAAGATGACGCTGATCGCACCTCCGCGCAACGGCGGCAGTTTGAGTACCCGCAGTTTCATCCCGCATGTGTGCCACGATGCCATTGGCGTGCTGG
>PKWO01000499.1 GCA_003132085.1 Oxalobacteraceae bacterium
CTCAATGACCGTGAATGGATAGGTCAATGCGGTGCGCCCAACCAACTGATTCCCCGGCTCCGGGTTATCCATGTTCCGGTGCGGCTGTTTGTATTTGGTCTCCTTGCAACGCGCCAGCACTTCGACATACTTGCGCTTGACTTCAAATGGCACCCCGCGCATCAGCGGCTGAGCGACATTGTTCACGTTGACAATCACGTGCTGCGGATCTTCCTCGCTGGTCGTGGTCGCCAATTCAATCACCAGCAACTCGTTCATAAACGCTTCTTCCGATACGGCCTTGCCAAACTCTTGGCTTACGACCGGCTCTATATTTTGGCCGTCATCTACTTCGACGCCCTTTACCGAAGGGATTTTTGCCACGCTGCTCTCCTGATTTTTAACAAAAAAAGACCACCCGAAGGCAGTCTTTCCGTGGTTGCTGCCGATTGCCGATTGCCGCTTGCCGCTTGCCGATTAAGCGCCGATTGGGTCAACTGCCGGAACAGACGAGACGTTCACCGGCGCATCGATCGTGATTCCGGCGGCATTCCACAGTCCGGTGCCGAACGTCCACGATGCCGCAGTCGCCGATACCAACTTGATGACCGCATACGCAAACGGCGTCATCCAATCAGGCACGATCGGCAACGGCGCCGAGGTGGATAATGCCGATGTGTCCGAATATTGGACAACGCGGCCTTGTGCAACGCGAACATTGCCGGCGCGATCCAGCCCGAACACGAAACAGCAGATCGATCCGACATAAATCGTGTTGGGGCTATATCCGGCCGGCGCCTGCTGCGCCACCAGCGGGCGGAAGGCCGCGCCTGATGCGGCGGTAGCCGGAACCGCGGTCGACGAACCCGCATCATTCACAGGAACGGCTACCGCTGCAATATTAGCGAGGAATTTGATTGCGCCTTGATTGCTCCAGACTATGCCGGTCGCGCCGCCCGTTGCCGAAGTTGAGAAAGTTACCGCCGCGCCCGACAAACCGGCAATGCCGGCGTTGGAAAGCGTTGCGGTAAGCCCTTGTAATGCACCACCTACGTTATAGCTCATGTCGTTGATTCCTTATGCGGGAAGAACCGGAAAGAACGGCCCCTGGAGATTGTTGTATGTAATGCCGAGATTGGCCACGTTAAGCAATGTGGCCGCAGGAATAAACGACCCGGCAGACGCATTATTCATCGTGATGAGGCCGACCGGCGCTTGATTTCCATTCGACGCGTTAACACTTGGCAGACCAACGGCAGCGATCGTTGCGGCGGGCGTGCCGGGGTAGGTGTAGAAGCTGCCCGCCGCATCCACCGTCAACAACCAGACCTGGCAAGGCAAGCCAGCGTTCGCAATCGTCGGTCCGTTCAACGCAGCCAGCGATGCGCCGGAGGCTTTCGCCACGAGCGCGCCGTTGACTACCGCGGTAAACGCCGCACCGGTAGTGACCGTTGCAGATGCGCCGCCGGTGAGCGCAGCAGAACCGAGGCATTGCGTGTTAAACAAGAGTTCAAACGTCTTGATCAACTGAAACGCCTCCTCTCTGGACGGCAGCCCCAACAGGCGCTTTTTAAGTTCAATCATGTCAGGCTCCCGATTACAACGACGTCACGCCGCACTCGACGCGCGTCATGAACCCCTCGTTCAAGCGCACTGCATTGAACCAGGTGCTGGCGCCCACATAACCGAACATTCCCAGGGGATTGGCATGGCTGATCGTGCTGGACTTCAACACGGTCGGCGTGATCGCATTCATGCCCTTCAACGCCACCTGTCCCCAGGCCGACTCCGCAATCACCAGGAACGGGTACACCTCGACGTTGGAGCCGCCGTTCGATACCATGCCGTTGACAGTGGCGGAACCGCTGCCGGCGAACGGCGCGAGCAACGGCGACGTGATGAACCGGAACTGTTCGCACGCGCCGATCTCGCGATCGTGGATAGGTTTGAACGCCGAGTATTCCTCCGCGCGGGTGNNTCAGTGTGAACGAACACGATGTAAGCGGGCTGCACAGGCTTGGTGCCGAAATTGACCGAAGGGGCAAGACGCTGCGTAACGCGGCGCGCACGATTCGATTCCAGCACGCGGGCAGCCGAACGCAACTTGTTCAAGCTGATCGGTGTATTCACCGAGCCACGGCTTGAACCGTTTGCGTATACCACCTGCGTACCGGCCTTCAAAATGCCGTAGCGCACCAACTCCAGGATTTCACCCATGGTCTCGCCGACCAACTTGGTCATCTCGCCCGGCACATCGTCTTCATACAGATTCTCTACCTTCGAGCTGTACTTGAATAGCACACCGAAATTTTGCAGCGTGACACTCACGTCCTGGAAAGAAATCGTGTTGCTGTTCGGCGTCACGCCCTCCGACAAGATAAAGTTGTTGGCGGCGATCTGCGGCGTGCCGACATACTGTGCGCTATTGATGCCGGAACCGGTAGTCACCGCGCCGAACGGCAGCACACGGCGGAAAACCAGCGTATCGGTATTGTTTTTCGGCATCTCGCGTTGCTCGCCGAAGTCACCGAGAACGATGATCGGTTGCGCGTGTTCGAGCATCCCTTGTGCCGCGCGGATAAGGTTCCGCGAAGCGGCGCTGCTATAGCCTTGTACTGACATACATTACTCCCTATCGGTTAACTATTCCGGGCCCGTGCGGCATCGCGCCGCCGGACTTCGAGGTTCCACAGTTCTTCCTTGTTCATGTCGGCCTCGGCTTTTTGCGGCGGAACCCTTACGCCCCTCGGCGTGCCGGCGGCGTTGGCCAACTTCTGTTTGCGTGCAGCGACAATGTCTGCGGCCGGGCTGGCCTGCTTGGCCCGCTCGAACAATCCCAGCATTTTTGCCGCATCCCTGATCGACGGCGACATCGCCATCGCCTTCACGTCGGCCGGCTGCGCATCCAGCCATTTGCCGAATTGCGCAGTCTTCACATCGAACTGCCATTCCGGGTACACCGCATCCAGCGATGCGTCGACGATCTCCTTACGCACCGCCGCCGACTGTCCAGCCACCTGATCCTTGACGATTCTGGCAATCGCGTCAGGGTCGACAGACGGCCCCTTGAGTCTCGCCAGCCTTGCGTCCAGGAACTTCTCGGTAGCAACAGACCATTCCGGAAAGTCGTTTTTGAGAGTCTCCCACTCTTCCGGGTCGCGCATCGCCTCACTCACCTGCCCCTGCGTCGGGGCAGCAGCGCCTTGTTGCAGCGCGACCGATGAAGCGGCTTTTGAAGCGGCCTGCAAGGTCTCCTGCATCAATCTCTGGTTGTGGTTGAGGCCGCCGATATGTCCCTCGGCATTGCGGGTGCGCGCCTCCAGCTTTTCAAATCGGTCGCGCAATTCCTTTAGCGGATCGACAGGCGCCGGATCTTCCGATCGCGCTTTTTCGAGCGGCTCGACCGGCAGCATTTCTGCGGCCGGCTTCACGCCCCCCTCGCGCTCGGCGGCGACGGCATTCCACTCCGCCTGTTGTTGCTCTGGCGTTAAAACGTCGGTTGTCAACATGAACTCCTTGGAGACAAATCAATCGGCAAACGAGCGGGATTACTCCGGCTCATCCAATCTCGCCCGGGCCGCCTTGTGCTTAGGCAGCGCGAGCAAATCCTTCAGTATCGAAATCCGGCCGCGGCAATGTGCGGTCTGCGCCACGTCCAGCTTGACGTCGTCATTACGCTGGCGTTCAAGCGCCATTCTTTCCTCGGCCCAGCGGACAATCTCTTGCCAGGTTTGTCCGGCAAAATTCAAGTCGTTCAAAACGGCCGCGCCAATTGGCGGCGTATCAACAGGATCAAGCGCAGCGAAGTCGTGCCGTCGCCCACCGTCACATGCGGCCGAAAATACAAAGGCGCGTCGAAGACATTGCGCACCTTGAGAGAAGTCACATTCAACGCATTGCCGGTATTGTCCGACAACACGACCCAGTTACTGCC
>PKWO01000308.1 GCA_003132085.1 Oxalobacteraceae bacterium
GCGTTTTCCCAGCGTGAACTGAGCCAGCGCCGGGGAGAGCAAGACGCTTACCGCTCCGGCGTCAGAGGTTGTTGAACCGGACATTGTAAATTTGATGCACATCTAATGTGCTGGTAGACATTCCGGACATCCAATGGATTAATGCCCGGAATGTCAATTGCAACGAGTCCACGCTTACGAATATATTCTGCAGCTTACGAATATATTTTCGCCAAACAGCAATCCCGGTTAAGCGAAATTCTTTGCAGCAAAATCCCAGTTCGCCAGACTCCAGAACGCTTCAACATATTTAGCGCGCAGGTTGCGGTAGTCGACANNACGTCGCAGGTCAGCAGCGGCTTGTCGGCGCCCGTCAGCGGCGTGGCGGCGTTGGAGGTGTTGACGATATCGACTGAACCGTCGGCCTTCTTAACCAGCCAAGTCCAGCCGGAACCGAAATTGCCGAGGCAGGACTTGGTAAACTCTTCTTTGAACTTGTCGAACGAACCCCATTTGGCATTGATCGCAGTGGCCAAGCCACCGGTTGGAGCGCCGCCGCCGTTTGGTTTCAAACCGTTCCAGTAGAACGTGTGATTCCATACTTGCGCAGCGTTGTTGAACACGCCACCGGAGGATTTCTTGATGATCTCTTCGAGTGAGGCCGATTCAAACTCGGTGCCCTTGATCAGGTTGTTCAGGTTGGTCACATAGGTTTGATGATGCTTGCCGTAGTGGTATTCCAGTGTTTCTTTGGAGATATGCGGTTGCAGTGCATCCAGTGCATATGGCAGGGCGGGTAAAGTATGTTCCATGGTGCGTCCTTTCGGTGTTGGGGGGCGGTGTTAAATTGGAAAGATCATCATTGTAAGTCGGATGCGAAATACCTGCATGACAAGCCGAATATAGACGGTACGCCATGATGGCAGGCAATGAGTCAGACTTCTGTGTCCAGTAAAACTTGCACGTTGGCAACGCCAACCTGCGCGGCGCCGTCGGCCAGACGCACAGTGACGGTAGTTCGGGGGTGCAGTTGACGCGGACTGCGCACGATATTTCCTTGTTCATCGCTCACCATCGCGTAACCGCGCTCCAGAGTACGTTGCGGATTCAGCAGTTCGATTTGCGACCTTAGCGCATCCAATGCCTGGCGTTGGTGCGTGCCGGTTCTCGCCATGCTGGCGGTCATGCGCCTGGCATGCTCGGCAAGCTGTATTCGCTTGGCGCGCGTGTCCGGCAGTTGTGCCAGCCAACGCGTGCTTAAATGCGTAAGCGTGAAGCGTGCATGCGTCAGCGGCGTGCGCATCGCGTGGGTCAGGCGTGTATTCAAGCCCTCCAGCTTCAATCGTTCGTGCACAATGGTTGCCGCCGGGCTGACCAGCCGGCGCGATAGCCAATCAAGGGACTGCGCGTTGTCGGTAAGCAGCCGTTTCAATGCCCGCGTCAAACTCTCCGCCTGTGCATCCAGCGTCGCGATCCAGTCGGCTCGCGCAGTCACTGCCAATTCCGCTGCCGCCGTGGGCGTAGGCGCACGCAGATCGGCGACAAAGTCGGCAATGGTGATGTCGGTTTCATGGCCGACGCCCGAGATTATCGGAATATCACAATGCGCAATGGTGCGGGCGACCACCTCTTCATTGAATGACCACAAGTCTTCAATGCTGCCGCCGCCACGGCACAACAGCAGCACATCGCATTCCGCACGGGCCGAGGCGGTGGCAATTGCCTGGGCGATTTTTTGACCGGCATTTTCGCCTTGCACCGGGGTCGGGTAAAGGATGACATTCACATGTGGCGCACGGCGGCGCAAAGTAGTCAGGACGTCGCGCAACGCCGCCGCCTGTGGGCTGGTGACAATGCCGATGGTTCGGGGAAAGCGCGGCAGCGGACGCTTGCGGCCGGCATCGAACAATCCTTCCTTCTGCAGCTTTTCTTTCAATTGCAGAAAGGCTTCATATAAGTTGCCGACGCCTGCGCGCCGGATAGCTTCGACGCCGAGTTGAAAATCGCCGCGTGCCGCGTACAGGGTTACCAACGCCCTCACTTCGACCTTGTCGCCGTCGCGTGGCGTAAATCCGGCATATTGCGCCCTGCCGCGAAACATGACGGCGCGTACTTGCGCAGAATCATCTTTGAGCGTGAAGTACCAATGTCCAGAGGCTGCGCGAGTGAAATTGGATATTTCACCGGACACCCATGCCAGAGGAAAATGACGTTCCAACATCTTTGCGACCGCTTGATTCAGCGCCGATACCGTTATGACGGACGGCGCCGACGGCGCGTTTGACAATGCTTGGCTAGGATTCATGCGCTCTTCCGGGGTAAAACCTGTCCACAGCCGCGCCAATCGGTCATGTGGATGTCATAAACTGTTGTCGACATAATATTATTTTCATAAGTATTTGATTTTAAGGTGGAAATGGTGCTTGCCTTATTTAAGTGCAGACAAGAAAAGTTCTTAAAAATCAAACACTTTGCTTCAATCAAGTGAGTTGTTCACAAAGTTATCCACAGTAATTGTGAAGAACTTTATGGTTGCTGACTGCCGCGCATCAAGCTCGGCAGGGCCGGCAATAATTTGATTCGGCCAAAAATTTGAAAAATAAGCGCTACAATCATGCACGCGAATTGACAAAAATTTCCACTAAAACAAACTGCTAGCGAAGACAACTTCAATAAGTGCAATACTTTCGTTACCAATTGTCTTACTTTCAGACTTGCTCGCAAAGGCTCAACACGTTACATTCTGCACCTAGTGGTGCGCTAAGTAATTGGCAGAGCGATAGAAGCAGCGGATTTTCGCGTCCGGCCAGGTTGCAGCAGGGGGTTCAAATCACCTCAGCAGCAATGATATGGCGCGAAAAGATGTGCTTTTGTGATTTATCAACGACGAAACAGTACTAACTATCTGAACTATATCAAGGAGCCTTTTTTGCTGCTGTCCATACTTCAAGCCGCCGGCTGGCCAATTTGGCTGCTGCTTACCGCCTCCATCATCGGGTTGGCATTGATCATCGAACGATTATTGTACCTGCGCCGCAGGCGGATTTTGCCGCCGACATTGCTGCAGGAAGTGATCCGGGTTTATCACAACGGCAAAATCGACGCCAATGTGGTCAATACCCTGGAGCAGAATTCCCCGCTGGGTCGTGTACTTGCCGCCGGTTTGCGGAATGTCGATGCGCCGCGTGAAGTGATGAAGGAGTCGATTGAAGAAGCCGGACGCGGCGCCGCACATGAGTTGGAGCGTTTTTTGACAACCTTGGGAACCATTGCGACCCTGGCTCCGCTGATGGGGCTGTTCGGAACCGTGGTCGGGATGATCGAAATTTTTGGCGCGCAGAATGCGGCCGGCAGTAATCCGGCCGAACTGGCCCACGGCATTTCGGTTGCGCTCTACAATACCGGCTTCGGTCTGGCCATAGCGATGCCGTCGCTGGTTTTTTATCGCCACTTCCGGGCATCGGTAGACAGTTTCATTATCGATATGGAGCAACAGGCGGTGAAGTTCGTCGACACTGTGCACGGGGCGCGCCAATGATGATTCGCGTTGAGGTATAGGCATGGATTTCCGCAGAGGTAAAGGGCGTGAGGAACTGGAAATCAACCTGATTCCGTTCATCGACGTGTTATTGGTGATCCTGATCTTCATGATGGTGACCACTACCTACAGTAAATTCACGGCCCTGCAAATCACCTTGCCGACCGCCGATGCCGAAAAGGCCCAGGATCGTCCGTTCGAGATCAACGTCGGCGTCGATATCCAGGGGCATTATGCGATCAACAATACGCAGGTGTCCGCCACCGAGGCCGGGGCGTTGGCCGATGAATTGAGGAAAGCCGCAAACGACAAGGGCGAATCGAACAAGGACCCGGTCATTGTCATCAATGCCGACGCGCTGGCCACGCACCAGACGGTGATCAATGTGCTGGAAGCGGCGCGTTTGGCCGGGTTTGACAAAGTGACGTTTGCCGCCCAGACGAGTGGCAAGAAATAGGCTGGGGCCGTTGTTCGCGCGCATCTGGATGAGGCGCGGTTTGGCGGCTTGCCTGTTATGGCCGCTATCCTTGCTGTTCCGTTTGGCGGTGGCTGTGCGGCTGGCGTTGTACCGGTTCGGCATGCTGAAAGCCGAGCGGATCCGGGTTCCGGTGATCATAGTCGGCAACGTATACGTCGGCGGCACCGGCAAGACCCCATTGACTATCTGGCTGGTCGAAGCATTGCAAGGTGCGGGCTACACACCCGGTGTGGTGTCGCGCGGTCACGGTGCGCAGAACAGCGGCCCGCGTGCCGTCACGTCGACCTCTGTGCCGCAGGAGGTCGGCGACGAACCGGTTTTGATCGCCCAGCGGACGCACTGTCCTCTGATGGTCGGGCGCAATCGCGTGGCTGCGGCGCAGGCATTGCTGATCCTGCATCCGCAGGTAAACGTAATTGTCTCCGACGATGGCTTGCAACATTATGCGCTGCAGCGCGATGTCGAAATTGTGTTGTTTGACGCGCGCGGCGCCGGAAACGGCTGGTTGCTGCCAGCCGGCCCGTTGCGCGAGCCCGTATCGCGGCGCTGCGATTTTACGGTGATCAATTCCCCATCGCGCGCTCCCGTTTGGCCGCGTGCGGCTATACAAATGCGATTGATCGGTACGGTAGCAGAACGCTTGCAGGATCGCTCGCAGGTGATGCCGCTGGCGTCGCTGGTGACGGCAGTCGACCCTGAAAAAGGTGGCCGGCGCATCGCAGCTGCTGCCGGAATCGGCAATCCGGAGCGGTTTTTCGGAATGCTGCGTGACGCCGGCCTGGCGTTCGAACAGATACCGTTGCCTGATCATTTTGACTTCGCCGAGTTTTCTTTTGCCGGTGTGGCGGCCGACGTGATTCTGATTACCGAGAAGGATGCAGTAAAATGTCTGCATATTGCTGCGCTGAGAGATGACCCGCGGTTGTGGGTCGTGCCTGTTACCGCACAGATAGACCCTATGCTGGCCGAACAAATACTGGAGAAACTTCGTGGACCCCCGACTGCTTGACATCCTGGTTTGCCCGATTTGCAAGGGACCGCTGAAATATGACAAAGCGGCGAAGGAATTGATTTGCAACGCCGATAAACTGGCTTACCCGATTCGCGATGGCATACCGATCATGTGGGCCGATCAGGCGCGTGACCTGAATGCGGCTGCGGCGGCACTGCCGACCGAAGGCTGATCTGCCCAGAATGACCTTCACTGTCGTTATTCCAGCCCGCTTGGCGTCGACTCGCCTGCCCAACAAGGCGCTTGCGGATCTGGGCGGCAAGCCAATGGTCGTCCGCACCGCAGAACGCGCCGCCCAATCCGGCGCCAACGATGTTATTGTTGCAACTGATCATGCCGATATTGCGGCCGCGTGTCGCCACCATGGCGTGAACGTGCGGTTGACCCGCGCCGATCATCCGTCAGGCACCGATCGTGTCGCCGAAGTCGCTGCCGCGCTTGGCCTGGCGGCCGATGCGGTCGTGGTCAATGTCCAAGGCGACGAACCCTTGATCGATCCTGCGTTGATTGCCGCGACCGCGGCATTGATCCGCCCGGATTTGCCGATGGCAACGGCGGCGCATGCGATTGACCACATGACTGACGTATTCAATCCCAATTTCGTCAAGGTGGTCTTGAATCAAGCCGGTCTCGCACTTTATTTTTCGCGCGCCGCCATTCCGTGGCATCGCGACGGCTTCGCGCGATCATTAAACCTGTTGCCGCCCGGCTACGGACCTTTGCGTCACATCGGGCTATACGCGTACACCAATGCGTTCTTGCAGGCTTACCCAACCCTCGCGGTGTCGCCGCTGGAACAAATCGAAGCGCTGGAACAGTTACGCGTGCTGTGGCACGGTTTGCCGATCGCGGTGCACGTGACCGATGCGGTGCCGGTTTCCGGCGTGGACACGCCCGAGGATTTGACGCGCGTCCGACGCTATTTCGAGGCTTGAAAAGCGCCGGCGAAATCGAAATTCGGCATGATCGCTTCGCAGATTGATGATACTTCAAGGTCAAATCGACCCGAAAGCGCCGATTTGGTGCGATTCTGTGGTAAGTTTCGTGAAAAGTTTGTATGTTATAAAGCTTATCTCATGGAGATGCCTTTCAAAGGTCATCCCGACAGAATTCAAAACTCGTTTAGGAAAATTCATGCGCCTGATCCTTTTAGGAGCGCCTGGTGCCGGTAAAGGCACACAAGCAACGTTCATCAAAGAGAAATTCAACATTCCGCAGATATCCACCGGCGACATGCTGCGCGCGGCGGTCAAGGCTGGCACCCCGTTGGGGCTGGCTGCCAAGCAAGTGATGGATAGCGGCGGCTTGGTGTCGGACGACATCATCATCGGTCTGGTCAAGGATCGGCTGAAGGAAGCGGATTGCGCCAATGGCTACCTGTTCGACGGGTTTCCGCGCACGCTGCCGCAGGCAGATGCGATGAAGGAAGCCGGCGTGGCGATTGACTACGTGCTGGAAATCGACGTGCCTGACGAAGCGATTGTAGAGCGCATGAGCGGGCGCCGGGTTCATCCGGCATCCGGCCGCACCTATCATGTCAAATTCAATCCGCCCAAAGTCGAGGGCAAGGACGATGCGACCGGCGATAATCTCGTGCAACGGCCTGACGATACTGAAGAGACCGTCAAAAAGCGGCTGAAGGTCTACCATGAACAAACCAAAATCTTGGTCAGCTATTACAATAATTGGGCGCAATCAGGCCAGCCGGGAGCGCCTAAATATCGCAAGATTGCCGGCGTCGGTCCGGTGGATTCGATCCGAGACAGCGCTTTTGCTGCACTTGATCAGTAAGAAAAGCGGACCATGTGTCCGCTTTTTTTACGCGCATTTTCAATGGATTGAAGTAAATGACGGCGGCAACTGAAACAATCCCGGCTCGGGTTAAAAATTGGCAACGTAAAGTTTTGCAGTGGGGGATGAGAGTACTTATGCAAATCGTCAGGCCGGCTTTGGGCGGCGCGATGGCTGTAGGTACCTTAACTTTGTCTTGAAATTAAGGAGGAGTCGATATGGCAGCAGCAGGTTTGTGGTTGGCTATAGCATGCGGTTTGATCGCCGTCATCTATGGTTTGGTGTCTCGCAGCTGGATTCTGAAGCAAGATGCGGGCAACGCAGTCATGCAGGAGATTGCGGGCGCGATTCAACAGGGGGCGGCAGCTTATTTGGCGCGGCAATACCGCACCATTGCGATCGTCGGTGTCGTCTTGTTCATCATCATAGCCGCATCGGGCTTGGGAATCACCACAGCGATCGGCTTTTTGGTTGGCGCGGTGTTGTCTGGCGCCTGCGGCTTCATCGGCATGAATGTATCGGTACGCGCCAATGTACGCACCGCCCAAGCGGCAACCAAGGGAATGAATGAGGCACTCGATATTGCCTTTAAGGGCGGCGCGATAACCGGCATGCTGGTGGTCGGCCTCGGTCTTTTGGGCGTGAGCATTTTCTTCTGGTATTTGATTTCCGCTGGGGTGTTCGAAGCCGGCGATTCGTCGCTGCATGACGTCATCAAGCCGTTGATCGGCGTGGCCTTCGGTGCTTCGCTGATCTCTATTTTTGCGCGTTTAGGCGGCGGTATTTTTACCAAAGGCGCGGATGTGGGCGCCGATCTGGTAGGCAAGGTTGAAGCCGGCATTCCAGAGGACGACCCGCGCAACCCTGCCGTGATCGCCGACAATGTCGGCGACAATGTCGGCGATTGCGCCGGCATGGCGGCCGACCTGTTCGAAACCTATGTGGTGACGCTGATTGCGACCATGCTGCTCGGTACTTTGCTGATTAAGGGTTCGGAGATGGTGGCGGCGCTCTATCCGCTGTTGTTGGGCGCCGTGTCGATCCTGGCATCGATCGTCGGTTGTTCGATGGTCAAGGCCAAACCCGGCAAAAAAATCATGTCCGCCCTGTACACCGGTTTGTGGTGGGCCGCGGGCTTGTCGCTGATCGGGTTTGCCATCGTCACCTGGCAAGTACTGCCGGAAGCGATGCGGATGCCGATGATGGGTGCGTCCGTGGTCGGCATCGTGCTGACCGNNCCGGCACCGACTTCAAGCCGGTGCAGCACGTTGCGCAGGCTTCCACTACCGGCCATGGCACCAACATCATCGCCGGTTTGGGCGTCTCGATGAAATCCACCGCTTATCCGGTGCTGTCGGTTTGTGTCGCCATCCTGGTCTCTTACTGGCTGGGCAGCAAGTGCGATGCCGGCCTGTACGGGATTGCGATTGCAGCGACCTCGATGTTGTCCATGGCCGGTATTATCGTGGCGCTGGATGCCTACGGTCCCATTACCGATAATGCCGGCGGTATCGCCGAAATGTCGCACATGCCTGACTCGGTGCGCGCGATTACCGATCCGCTCGATGCGGTCGGCAATACCAC
>PKWO01000407.1 GCA_003132085.1 Oxalobacteraceae bacterium
CCGAGTCCTTGCCGCCCGAGAACAGCAATGCCGGATTCGCGCACTCGGCAGCCACTTCACGCATGATGTGGATGGCCTCCGACTCCAGCCAGTCCAGATGGCGGTTGCTGGCTGCATCCAGAAATAATTTTTCGACAGCTGTATTCATAAGATATTAGGTAGTGTTGCCTGCTTGATTCGAATCAGTTTGCCGTCCACGACGTGCAAACCGCATTCCTTGGATTCCGGATTTTCCCACCACCAGCGNNTATCGGGGTTTTCCCACCACCAGCGTCCGGCACGCACGTCTTCACCCGGTTGGATGGCGCGCGTACAAGGTTCGCATCCGATGGATGGATAACCCTTGTCATGTAAAAGATTGTACGGCACGTTGTTGCTCCGGATATAGTGCCATACGTCGTCTTCCGACCAATCGGCCAGCGGATTGAACTTGGCTAGGCCGTGCGCTTCGTCGAACTCTTGAATGTCCAGCGCTGCGCGGGTGCTCGATTGGCTGCGACGTTGCCCGGTTAGCCATGCCTGTTTGCCGGCCAGCGCGCGCCGGAGTGGCTCCACTTTGCGGATACGGCAACATTCCTTGCGCATCTCGACGCTGTCGTAGAAAGCATTCAAACCGTTTTGTGCGACATATTGGTCAACCGCTTCGGGTTGCGGCCGGTACAGCATTACGTCGTAGCCGTAGGTTTCCTTGATGCGCGTCACGACGGCCAATGTTTCGGCGTGCAGCCGGCCGGTCTCCAGCGTGAAAATGCCGATTGGCAGATTGGCGCGCAAGATCATGTCAGTGAGCACCATGTCTTCCGCCGCCAAGCTGGAGGCCAATGCTGTGGGTTGAAAATTGGCGGCAACGCGCGCCAGCGTGGCGCGGGTTGCCGCCAGTAATTCCGCGTAGTGTTCGTTATTCATTGTCTTACCCTTGTACTTTATTCTTATACTGCCAAGTGATCGCGTGCCGCGCGCCGGAACAAAGGGGATTTTTGATCCCATGACGCTTGATAAGCTTCAGAAAAATCAGTCAGGCCCTTCAATGCGTCGCGGATATTGCGGTCAGGGCGGGTCGCGAATGCATTAAAGCCGACGCGCTGCATATAAAACAATTGATCGCGCAACACGTCGCCGATCGCGCGCAATTCGCCTTTGTACCCAAGACGGGCACGCAAATTATAGGCGATCGAATAACCGCGCCCATCCGCAAATTTTGGGAAATCGACGGCAATGACGGGGATGGCGGCAATATCGTCTTTTAGAGCCTCCGGTCGTTCATCGCTGGCGAGCCACACGCCGACATCATTTCTGGCGCTGAAGGCTGAACGTTGCGCCTGCCACACCTGGAGCGGCAGAATCACTTTGCCGGACGGAATAGCGACATTTTCCGCAGTGTCGGTTTCCTGCAGACGCAGAACGGTCCAGTCGTCTTGAATGACTTGTTTGTCCTTGATAATTTCACGCATATGCGTCTTCTCCCACCAGTAGTCCGACCTTGATTTGCGACGCATAAACATGTTCTTTGAACGGCGCTATGCCAATTCGCTGCACCGTGTCGACGAAGCGCTCATCTTCGATCCTTTCGCGCAGATACACCTGCAGCAAGCGATCGACGACTTCCGGCATCTGGTGCGCTGAAAACGATGGCCCGATGATCTTGCCGATTGCGGTGTGATTGCCCTGCGCGCCGCCGATGGACACTTGATACCACTCGGCACCATCCTTGTCGACCCCGAGTATGCCGATGTTGCCGACATGATGATGGCCGCAGGCATTGATGCAACCGGAAATATTGAGTTCCAGATCGCCGATATCATGTTGGAAATCGAGATTGTCGAAGCGTTCCGTAATCGCCTCGGCGATCGGAATCGATTTGGCATTGGCCAGGGAGCAGAAGTCGCCGCCGGGGCAGCAGATGATATCGGTCAGCAAGCCAATATTCGGTGTGGCCAGGCCGTGAGCTTTGGCTTCACTCCACAGATCGAACAGGGCGGACTGCTTGACATCGGCCAGCACCAGATTCTGCTCATGGGTCACGCGCAACTCGCCAAAGCTATAGCGGTCGGCCAGATCGGCGACGAAATCCATTTGTTCTGCGGTGGCGTCGCCGGGAGGCACTCCGGTTTTTTTCAGCGACAGGACGACCGACGCGTAGCCTGGCACTTTGTGCGGCTTGATATTGCGTTTCAGCCAATTGGCGAAAGCCTTGTTATCCGCCTGATGCTGCTCAAACGGTTGATCTGGCGACGGCAAGCTTTCATAAGCGGGAGCGGCGAAGCAGGCGGCGACGCGTTGCAGCTCGTCAACGGTCAGCGTGCTGGGGCCGTCCTTGATATCCAACCATTCTTGCTCAACCTGGCGCGCGAATTCCTGAATGCCGAGGGCCTTCACCAGAATCTTGATGCGCGCTTTGTAGATGTTGTCGCGTCGGCCATATTGGTTATAGACGCGCATGATTGCCTCGATGTACGACATCACATGCTGCCACGGCAGGAATGATCGGATCTCGCTTCCCAGGATGGGCGTACGGCCCATGCCGCCGCCAACCAGCACGCGGAAGCCGATCTCTCCTTGTTCATTTCGGATCGCCGACAAGCCGATGTCATGCACGGCAATAGCCGCACGGTCTTCCAGCGCGCCGTTGACGGCGATTTTGAATTTACGCGGCAGATACGCGAATTCGGGATGAAAAGTACTCCATTGACGCAGGATTTCGGCATACGGGCGCGGGTCGATGATCTCGTCGGCTGCCA
>PKWO01000316.1 GCA_003132085.1 Oxalobacteraceae bacterium
CTATGCTCAATCCGTCGTGCACCGGCGGATTGAGCATAGTCCGCGATGGCAATCTTAGGTGTCTTGAGAGACCTGCCAGCCCACTCTGTACGAAACGGGCCCGGCTCTACGATGGTAACCTTGATGCCAAGGGGCGCGGTTTCCTTGGCCAGTGCTTCGGACAAGCCCTCTACCGCAAACTTGCTGGCATTGTAATAACCGATGCCAGGAGATCCGATCAGCCCCCCCATGGATGAGATGTTGATGATGTGACCTCGACGATGTGCCCTCATGCCGGGAAGGACGGCTTTCGTCATATTCGCCACGCCGAAAACATTCGTCTCAAACATGACACGGACTTCGTTGTCCTCTCCCTCCTCGATAGCAGAGAGATAACCGTAGCCCGCGTTATTCACCAAAACATCGATGCGCCCGAACCGGGTCTCAGCTTGCTTGACGACATCGGCAATTTGCAAAGGCACTGTAACGTCCAATGCCGCGACCAGCGCGTTCTCGTTAGAGACAAATTCATCAAGTGCGGCAGAATTTCGGGCAGTCACCACCACACTGTGTCCGCGCCGAAGCAACAACCGTGCGAGTTCGCGGCCGAAACCAGTCGAGCAACCGGTGATGAGCCAGACAGTCTTATTGGCAACCATATTCAACTCCTATTTTGTCAAGAACGCATAGTCATAGTACGCCATAAAGCGCGAAAGCGTTGTTACCTTAGCCGTAGTACAATCAAAACCAGTTGAGGATTCTCCGAAATTTTTGCTCGACTTGACGCCGGAATGATTCCGTCATCGTTGATGGACAAGGATGTTTGGCGACTCCACCGCATCTTGCGGTACATTGGTCGCATTTTTTTGGGTAGCACCGCATGAATACGTACACACTGAATATCAATGGCAAGAAGCATACGGTTGAACTAACGCCTGAAACGCCGCTGTTATGGGCATTACGCGATACACTCGGCTTGAGCGGCACTAAGTATGGCTGCGGCATTGGGCAATGCGGCGCATGCACGGTACACATCGATGGCGTTCCAAGCCGCTCCTGCATGATGCCGACCTCGGCAGTCGGGGCTAGGAAGGTAACGACCATCGAAGGGCTGGATCCGAACACGATGCATCCGTTGCAACAGGCGTGGCAAGAACTTGACGTGCCGCAATGCGGGTACTGCCAGGCAGGCCAGATCATGACGGCATCGGCCTTGTTGAAAACCCACCCCGACCCCACCGACGAGCAGATCGATGAGGCGATGGCCGGCAATCTGTGCCGCTGNNCCGCTGCGCGACCTATGTGCGAATCCGGGCCGGCATCCACCATGCTGCGGAACTGAATTCAGGCAAAAAGGGGGGGAAATGAATCGCCCTGCTCCGCGCTCCCCTGCCCGCCGGCGCTTTCTGCGCCAATCGATGCTCGCTAGTGGCGGGCTGATGTTAGGCATTTATGGGGACAATGCAAACAGCGCCCTCAACGAAGTCGCCAAGCCTGCAGCGCATGCCGGCAAGACTGAATTCACTCCCAACGCATTCATTCGCATCACACCTGATGGCCGCGTAACGCTCATTTCCAAGCAACCGGAAATCGGCCAGGGCATCAAAACTTCGCTGCCCATGGTAATCGCCGAGGAGCTTGAAGTAAACTGGGGTGATGTTCGCGTCGTCCAAGGCGATCTGAACCCGGCATACGGCAGCCAGAGCGCGGGCGGCTCAACCTCTACGCCGACCAATTACAATGACTTCCATCGTCTGGGTGCGACCGCGCGCACGATGCTGATCCAGGCCGCTGCGAAAACTTGGGGCGTGCCGTTTGCCGAATGCAGCGCCTCCGGCAGTGCTGTCCTGCACGGCGCGAGCAGGCGCCGGCTCGGCTACGGCGCGCTGGTGGCGATCGCCGCAGCGCTTCCGGTGCCAGACCCAAAGCTGGTTGTGCTCAAGGANNACCCGCATAGGCGGAGTTGACAATGCAGCGGTCGTCAGCGGCAAGCCCTTGTTCGGCATTGACGTCAAATTGCCCGGCATGTTGTATGCGGTTTATGCAAAATGTCCGGTCCTCGGCGGCAAGGCTGTCAGCGCCAATCTCGACGCAATCAAAGCGCTGCCAGGAGTGCGCGGCGCGTTCATCCTCGAAGGCGGCACCAATAATCCACGTGGACTTTTGTCCGGCGTTGCGATTGTCGCGACATCGACCTGGGCGGCATTCACCGCGCGCAAGCAACTGAAAGTGGTATGGGATGAAGGCAGCGGCGCCGGAGATAGTTGGGATGGTTTTACGGCCAAGGCGCACGCACTCTTTAAGCAACCAGGCGAGACGGTCTTACGCAAGGACGGAGATGCCATCGCGGCATTCGGCACGGCGGCAAAAGTGGTGGAGGCGGCTTACACCTACCCGTTCATTTCCCACGCCAGTTTCGAGCCCCAAAATTGCACCGCATGGTTCAAGCCGGCAGACGGAACGATGGAACTGTGGGCGCCGACGCAAAACCCCGGAGCGGGGCAGGATCTGGTTGCTTCCACCCTTGGCATTCCGAAGGAAAAAATTACTCTGCATATCACGCGTAGCGGTGGCGGGTTCGGGCGCAGGCTAAGCGCTGACTTCGTCGTCGAGGCGGCCGCAATTGCCCGCAAGGTCAACGCTCCGGTCAAGCTGACTTGGTCGCGTGAAGACGACATCCAGCACGATCATTTTCGCGCGGGTGGCTTTCACTTTCTGCGCGCCGGTCTTGATGCAAGCGGCCAGGTGACTGCGTGGCACAACCACTTTGTCACGTTCGCCAATCGAGTGGAACGCGACGGGAAAAGCGTTCTGCAGCCCGGTAGCGGCGGCAGCCTGAGCGGCGACGAGTTCCCGGGACGCTGGATCGCAAATTGCCTGCTTGAACAGACTTCGCTCGAATGCAGCATCCCGATGGGCCCTTGGCGCGCTCCGGGCAGCAACGTCTTCGCCTGGGTGTTCCACAGTTTTATCGACGAACTCGCGCATGCAGCCGGCCGCGATCCGCTCGCTTTCCGGCTCGACCTACTCGGGAACAAGGAGATCATTCCCGGCACCGGCGAACGCGGCTTGCCATACAACGTCGGGCGCATGAAACATGTGTTGCAGCAGGTCGCTGAGATATCCGGATGGGGCAAGCGAAATTTCCCGCGCGGCCAGGGCCAGGGGATTGCCTTCCATTTCAGCCATCGCGGCTATATTGCACAGGTAGCCGAGGTAACGGTGTCTAAACAGGGCGTGCTCAAAGTGGATCGCGTGGTGGTCGTCTCCGACATCGGCGCCCAAATCGTCAACCTAAGCGGCGCAGAAAATCAAGTCCAGGGTTCCGTGATCGACGGGCTGAGCACACTGATGTTCTCCGAGTTGAATATTGAACGCGGACGTATCGTGCAAAGCAATTTTCACGAGTATCCGTTGTTGCGCATGCCCGATACGCCGGCCAAAATCGAGGTACATTTCCTCAAAACCGATTTTCCAGTTACCGGCTTGGGAGAGCCGGCGCTGCCGCCTCTTGCGCCCGCAGTGTGCAATGCGATCTTTGCAGCTACCGGCAAGCGGGTGCGGCAGTTACCGCTCAGCGGCAACGATCTGAGCTGGAGCTGACGAACGCTGGGCAGCATGGTCTGCCCGATAGTGGTGGCCGCGAAGCAGAAAAGAAATTCATCGGCATCCTCGCCGCCCTTTAGGTCGGCAAGGATGCCAAATTCGGCAAATTGGAAAGTTCGTCACCCATTTGCAGTAACCCGCCGACCTTCGGCATCAATGATAGCTTCGCCATCTTCCTTTGTGAACGGACCCCTCGGCGGCATTGGCAAAATATCCAGTACGACTTCCGACGGACGGCATAGTCTAACGCCAATGGGCGTGACAACAAACGGTCTGTTGATGAGACTCGGCTCCGCAAGCATTGCGTCCAGCAGATCATCGTCCGAAAGCGCTGGGTTATTCAGGCCCAGCGTATCATAAGGAGTGCCTTTTTCCCGGATTGCCTCACGTACTGTCAGTGCTGCCTTTGCAATCAACTCCTTCAGGACCTCCCGACTTGGCGGGGTTTTCAGATATTCAATGACCTGCGGCTCAACGCCGGCATGTCGAATCATCGCCAACGTGTTACGGGATGTCCCGCATTTCGGGTTGTGATAAATGGTAATGCTCATAGTGTTTATGCCTTTCTTTCGTACCATTGCTGTAAGCGCTCACAATGCCAATAACAAGAAGCATCGCTGTTTCTGGAGCACGGTCGCCAAGGGCGTCCGGACTGGAACAGGCCAGGAAATGCCCTATCGAGCAGAATGCCGGTAATAATGCATAGCGCTACCCACATTGTAAGTTAACATTTACATGCCCTATGCCTTGCTGGCACCGACGCCAACAATATGTGGCAAAGATCTGAACCAGGTTTAAAAAAGGGACAACTGTGTTTCGCTGCATAGGCGCGAAAATAGGTCGGTGCGAAGGACCAATCGCTCAGTGTTGATACCATTCTTTTTACATGCCAAACTGAATCGATTCCGGATCAGGTCCGCGAATATTCCGGTACCGGTCATCCTTGTAACGAATGCCGCGTCATACACCCTTCCACCCCGCATTTGCGACATCAGGGATTGAACATGCTTTGCGCGCAACGGGTAATGCGCCTGCAGCCACTCTGAAAACAATTCAGCCACCTCGCGCGGAAGCCGCAGCAGGATATATGCCGCGCTGGTGGCACCTGCTTCTGCGGCGCCACTCACAATTTCTTCCAATTCGACGTCCGTGATTGCCGGAATGACTGGTGCAATAAGTACGCCCGTGGGCACGCCAGCCTCGGATAGACGGCGGATAGTCGCCAGGCGACGCGCAGGCGCGCTTGCCCGAGGTTCCAGCGTACGGGAGACTTCGCTTTGCAGGCTGGTTACGGACACAAAGACACGCGCGAGATTTTTGCTGGCCATCCGTTCGAGGATGTCGATGTCTCGTGCCACCAGGCCGGATTTCGTCGTGATGGATACGGGATGATTATACCGTTCGAGCACTGCCAGTATTGACCGCGTGATTCTGTACTCGCGTTCAATCGGCTGGTAAGGGTCGGTGTTTGCGCCCAACACAATCACCTTGGGTACGTAATGTTTGTTCAATAGTTCGGCTTCCAGCAATTCGGCGGCGTTCTTCTTGGCAAACAATTTCGTCTCGAAATCCAGGCCTGGAGAAAGGCCGAGATATGCATGCGACGGCCGCGCGTAGCAGTAGATGCATCCATGCTCGCATCCCTGATAGGGATTTATCGACGCGTCAAAGGGAATATCGGGTGATTGATTCGTCGAGATGATGCTTTTGGCCTGTTGCATCCAGACGGTGGTTCTGGGTTTCGGGCGTTCATCGGCGTCGGGCGTTTCGCTACTGTCATCGTCGAAAATTGGTTCCCTGCACCAGGCTTCATACCGGCTGCGGACGTTCGAACAACTACCCCTCCCTTTAATCGACGCGGGAGGAAGCGCATGCTTGGAGATTTCCATGTTGACCTCAATTGCGGTAACGGCTGTTCGCGATTCTCCGACGTGACCTACACCTATCTGGAAAACAAAGTACCGGCGCGCTTTGTTTCCGCCACGCCGTAGCGTCGACAAAACACGATGAGTCGAACGTTACCGGCTTGGCACGCGTCCGAACCTGCCTCACCGGCAAGTGAAAGACGGCTCCCTAGCACCACCGAACCGCGGAACTCAACACCTGAAAGCATTCGGAACATGAAAACATTTGACGAAGCTCACAGACATAATATACTGTATGCATATACAGTTGTCAACGGAGCTACAAAATGAACATTGAAGACACAAAATTGTTGCCAAAGCTAAATGCGCGCGCCCCATTGTCAAGTCCGGCCATTAGACGCGTACCGATATCCACTCAGTTTGGCAACATTGTTGACGTCCGCAATCGTGGTGCTCTGCGTGTCTCACGGTTTGCTGGCAATCGGGCGGCGCACGAATATGCGCCGGCCGTTGTTCGCATGTGGTCGGGCGACACATGTCGAGAGCTAACCATTGACCAGGCACGTGCACTTGCGGCCCAACTGCTGGAAGCAGCCCGGTACGCAGAATTGCAAAACACTCACTGACACACCGCCGGCAGAGTCGGCGGCGATGAAATTTTCATTCAATACCTCGCAATATTGACGACAAACCGTCACTAGTGCTTGATGGCGGTCGCGAATGACGCAGAAAAGAAGTCGTTTTATTTGCGCACTACATTATGCGAATCATATTTTTGTCTACTGAAACGCTTAAGCCGGCTTGGCCTGGTACCACTGGACAATGTGCAGTATGCAAGGATAGGTCCATGAGCATCGCATTTAACAACGACCATGTACTGAAAGAAATTTTGGAACATCTACATGCAGTTGATTGCGAAGTGCGTCGCGTCGCGATACTCGATCTGGCTGGTATTGTTGGTGACGAAAAGCGCTCATTGATTGCACATCAGCTGATCAAGCTCCGTCATAGATCGTGTTGCGTTTGACATACACTTTCACGAGATGGTTTAGTATGCCGGGCGGAGCAATGTTGTTTAGATCGATTTCCGATATTGTGCTTGCTCCATCGAAACTCCATGCGAATGATTTATCGCCCACGACGAATTTAACGATGTCTCCCCTAGTCACATTCACATACGCAGTATTCGGACCAATCGTTATTGTCAGACTTGCCGCCGACGGCTCCGTCGCACCGCCCAAAAGACTGACATGATTATCGTCTGCAAATGAAGGCAACGTTGCCGTAGCTAACATCAGCGCCGCAACTCCGACAAAAAAATATTTCTGTTTCATGGCTTGCTCCGGTAAGAGGAAAAGGCGGTGCATCGATGAAGTAGTGCACGTGTAAGGAGTATGGACGGTGACGGATTAATCAGGCATTAAACATTTTTAATGTTTCCCTTAACTACGTTTACTAACGTGATGGTTTGCCGGGAAAAGCGCCGACCTGGATGGCGGTATCGAAATTGGTCAGGTCACCAAAGATGGGAAATTACAGCCTGAAAGTATCAAGAAGGAAAATGAAAAAAGCCCACCTGAAGGGTGGGCTGGCAATACCATCCAAAACTACGCCGAAGCGAATTCCGATCCGGTTTAGAACTTGGTGCGGATACCGAGTGCGGCAACGTAGTTGCTGGTGTTGTCCGCAGCGAGCGGAGCGGTGTAATTGGCGCCCTTGTACGATGAATACAGCCAGCCGGCATAGACGTCGGTACGCTTGCTGAAGTGGTAGTCTAGCAGTGCCGAATAGCTGTAAATATTTCCGTCCAGTTGCTTGCCGTCGCTGGACGCCTTTGGATTCTGGTCGTAGAAACCCACGGCCAGATTGAGCGCCGGCGTAAAATTATAATCGCCGCCGATAAACCACACGTCAGTGGTCTGGTTGGCCGCACTAAAATTCGCACTCGCACTGGCCGCGTTCCCGATGGCGTATCCAAAAAAGCTGTTCACGCCGAGGCTAACCAAGGTGTCAGACGGCACCTTCAGCGTATAGCTCTCGTAACCTCCTCTGACAGTGGCTTGACCGAACTGATACTTGGCAGCTATGAAATAGGCCGACGTGTTGTAATTCGTAACATTGACATCGCCGGCGACCGTACTTGTGCCGGATTTCAACGCGTCGGTAAAGGATTCGTAGGCGCCCTGGATGCCGAAAGGGCCCTCTTCGTAGCCCAGATTCAGGCCATAGCCGGACTGCGCAGAGGTGTTGCCGGCGACGCCGCCAAATTTGTAAAGGACTCCAACATTAACCGGGCCCACCTTGTTCTTGTACTTGATGCTATTGTCGAGACGGGTACTTTCCGAAATACCGCCGCCGCCGCCAATCGCGTTCGATGCGCCCAAGGGCGAAAACGTCTGTGCCTGCTGGACCGGATCATAGTCGGTCACGATCTCATAGATCGGGTTGTAGGTACGGCCAAAGGCAATCGAGCCAAGTTTGGAATCGGACAAACCGACGAAAGATTGACGATTGAACAACTGCCCGTCCAGCGAGCTATTGGATGACACGGTCGTTGCCTTCGGCGAGTTCGCCGCCAGCGAGGCAGCGGCATTAGACAAAGCGCCGTCCTGCGCGTTGAAACCCGACTCCAGCGTATAGAAGGCCTTCACGCCGCCACCAAGGTCCTCGGTGCCGCGGATGCCCCAGCGAGAGGCTTGGATGCCGCCGTTAATCAGGCCGGTAACTGAATTATTTACCGTCGCCTTGGTCGCCGAATACGCGTTGATTGTGTTGCCATAATTCGGGTCGGTGCTTAGCGAGTTTGCCACACGCCCAACTGCGACATCGATAATGCCGTACAACTCGACAGAAGACTGACCAGCCGTTTGAGCAAATGTTCCATTTGCGGCGAGCAACATGCCAAGACCAATGAGTTTCTTATTCAATTTATATTTCCTTAAGTAGTGAAAAAATTCACATGAATGCGAATTGCAAACTCAAATAGCGCTCATCGGAATCAGGAAGAACAACAATCACAGTCTTTCCGAAGTTCACGAGGCGCTATTTGTCGGCGGAGATTACCTTGCAACAAGAATACGAGAGCGCCCGTAATCAGCAAACGAATATAAACGCGCTTGATTATGAGAAATTTGCTCTTAGAATCTTTGCGAACTGGCGATCTGAGTTACCGGGGCGCGACGCTACGACCGTCCGAGTCGGCGTGGAATGAGTGGCAAGTTTGCTGTAGAATTTTATCGGGGAAAGTTTATGCGTCGGGAGCTATGCAAATCCGGTGCTGAAAATCAGGAGGCGATCATCGGCGAAATCGATTTTGGCGAATGATGACGCCCAGAACCATAAAGTGGAGGGTCTCCAATCCCAGACTTCCGCATGGAGCAGTTTTCAAGGAGAACCGAGATTATTTTAAATTTTGATTCCCATAACTATCGTCTCGATCGAAAATCTTGCGAAATCCAGTTGACAAGGAAGCGTTCATTCGATTGAAACATAGCGGTGACCAGATAGAATTTCGGCACCCTCAATACGGCGGTAAGGGATGTCTTATCCGCTGCTTTTGCGGTGCCGCTTGGGTTGGTACCGCGTGCGGCAACGGGCAACCGGGTAGGAACCGCATCAGCGGCCGGAAGATGGTGCCGGCAAAACCGCCAAAGAGCGTCACGTCAATGATGTTATATAAGCGCCCCGCGCCAGGGAGTCCACGATTTTCGAATACTTTTCTTGAAACGCTTCGTCCGGTACTGGCCCAAAGTGGGGGTCGCCGTTCTGGCTAAAAGCTGCTGCGATTTCTTCCCAGTCTGTTTGCAACAGATATTTCTCGGCGGCACGAAACACGACGCTTTCCTCCAAATGCATGTGCAGCCACTGCTCTTGGCTAAAGCGATCGAACTCGACGCAAAACGCTTCGATTGCCTGCGGTGTTCCATCCCCGAGTTTTCTGAGAGAGTGTTCTAGCCTTGCCATCGCTTCTCCGCCCGCGGCATGAGACTCTTGCAGTTCCGTCATTTCCTGATCGACAGCATGCGTACGTTGACTTAATCTCGCGAAGAGATACAAGTCTTCCTTCGGATGATGCAGCTTGTCGATAAAATTCTTGATGTAATCCAACATCTCCCAGAGGAGACTACAATCGAATGCAGTACGCACGATACGTACCTCGCTCACCACGCGATCCATTTCAATGAGAACCAAAGCAAGCGAAATGTGCTCGTTGCGGATTATCCCAAGTGCCTTTTCGCCCTCACACGACGATACGGCTACTGCAAATCCAGACAGAATGATTTCCTCGTCTTCGGCAAGCGGAATTTGGTATTCGGTAACGTCTGACATAGGTTCAAAAAGGAGGTGATCGGAAAGCGGAAATGTTTCAGTCTGTTCAGAATATCACCAACGCCCCGATGCCCGGAACGAATCAAATCGCACAACTTTATTCGAAAAATATACTTTCGGAAAATCGGAGCGAACCCAATTCGACGAAACGGCAAAATGCGCATTCCATTCCATGTGTGAGGATATATCCGCGAAGGTATCCGCAAAAAAGGCTGGCTGTCAATTGTCAATTGGTAATCCCCCCTGAAAAAAG
>PKWO01000212.1 GCA_003132085.1 Oxalobacteraceae bacterium
GCTTCAAACCTATCAGGGGCGAGCCAAAGCACTGGCCGGAGACAGCCATATTCCACATCAGGTGGTCATGCTAGTCGACTATCGACGTGTGCAGGACATTATTCGCGAGGGCCAGGAAGCGCGGCGCGAGGCCGCATCCAGGCTTGCCTTGGTAACAAAAATTACTTAAACAAGGAGCGATTGCACTCTTTCCATGACCATTTGACCCAGCCTTGAATGCAAAACTGGTATTTCCATTTTTAACGAACAGGAGACAATCATGCAGACGACCCGCAGAACAATTGTGCTGGCATTGCCAGCGGTTTTGGCCGGAACGATGGCGCCCGTTGTTTGGGCGCAAGACAAATGGCCCGCCAAGCCCATCACCTACATCGTGCCTTTCCCCGCAGGCGGCACCACCNNGCGCCCGCCGACGGCTACACCCTGCTGGGCGGCACCATCAGCTCGCACGCCATCAACGTCAGCCTGTACCCCAAGCTCGGCTACGACCCGATCAAGTCGTTCACGCCCGTCGTACTGATCGGCTCCAACCCGGTCGTGCTGGTGGTGCGCCAGGACAGCCCCTACAAGACGCTGCAGGACGTGCTGGCCGCCGCCAAAGCCAAGCCCAAGACCATTTCCTCGGCCTCTGCCGGCAATGGCACCTCGCAGCACATGGCGCTGGAACTGCTGAGCTACAAGTCCGGCACGCAGTTCATCCATGTACCGTACAAGGGCAGCGGTCCGGCCATTCAGGACGTGATCGGTGGCCAGGTCGACATGATGTTCGACACCACGGTTGTGGCCGGCGCGCACATCCAGAGCGGCAAGCTGCGCGCTCTGGCCGTCACCTCGGCCAAGCGACTGGAGTCGATGCCCAACGTGCCCACGGTGGCCGAGTCGGGCGTGGCGGGTTTTGAGGTGGTCTCGTGGCAGGGTATCTTCGCGCCAGCCGGCACGCCCAAGCCACTGGTGGAACGGCTGCACACCGAGATCACGAAAATTCTGCAAACACCCGAAATGCAGGACAGGCTCAAAGGTCTGGGAATGCAACCGGCGAACCTGACGGTCGATCAGTTCTCGGCTTTTCAGAAGGCCGAAGTTGAAAAATGGGCCCAGGTGATCAAGGCCGCCCACCTCAAGCTCGAATAAGCAGCGCGCATCGCCGGGGTTCTTGGCTTCTCAAAGAAGAATTGGCCTCTAGCCATGTGTAGTGTGGTAACTGACAGATCAATCCACACATTGGGTTTGTGCGTCGCCCGCACCCGCATGACCGCCGCGCCACGAGGCTGCACCTGACGGAAGGCGGCCAGAAGCTCATGCGTGATGCCGAGCGCGCCGCCGAGCGGAAAACCCTGATGCGCCTGCTGCAAAAAATCTATATATAAGTGAAATATTTGGCGTTTATTGCCTTGAGACCACGTATTTCGGAGGTTAGCAGCTATGAAACTTGTAGCAACTCAAAAACTACGCTATATTTGTGCCGCTATTGTTGGTGTAGAGCAAGGGGCCTACACTTCATATCCAATTAAAGACATGAGGAGATCGACGAATGAGTTCCAAGGAAAATGCCGCCGTCAACCAACTGCTGGGCCTGCTGGAATCCCGCTACGCGATGCGTGTACTGTGGGCTCTCAAAGACGGTCATGCGCAGACCTTTCGCCTACTGCAGGACAGCGTCGGTAGCATTACCCCCAACACGCTCAACACCCGCATCAAGGAGTTGCGTGAAGCCGGCTTGGTCAACCATGGCACCGACGGCTACGGCGTCACGGCGTCGGGGGTCGACCTGCTCAAACGACTGAGCGACCTGCAGGCCTTTGCCGGCAAGTGGGCCACCAGCCAGGCCAAAAAGAAATAAGCGACTTCTCTTGATTGGCAAGGACAGGCATGGCCTGTCCTTTTTCGTTTCTGCAGGCGCTGTGCGCAATCCGGCCCTCCCCGGCCTGCTGGCATAATTCAGGGAATTTTTAGACTGTAGCGCCCTACGAGCAAGCGCAGGCAGCTATATTTTTAATAGCACACTTGTCAAGGATTGAACATGATTACCACCGCTTCCGGCCTGCAGTATGAAGACACCGTCACCGGTAGTGGCGCACAAGCCAACAAAGACCAGAGCGTCACCGTTCACTACACCGGCTGGCTCTACAACGACGCTACGCAAGGCGCAAAGTTTGACTCCAGCAAGGATCGCAACGATCCCTTCGTGTTCGCGCTGGGCGCTGGCATGGTCATTCGCGGCTGGGACGAAGGGGTGGCGGGCATGAAAGTCGGCGGTGCGCGCACCCTGATCATTCCGGCGGCCCTGGGCTATGGCGCAGGCGGCGCAGGCGGCGTGATTCCGCCCAACGCCACACTCAAGTTCGACGTCGAACTGCTCGGCGTCAAGTAAACGCCGCCGCGCCCGGCAGCTACAGCCCGTTCGCGCCGCTGTCTTACCGGCATGCGGGTCAGGGCTTGAAAGGCCCGGTGTCGTCCCTAAATGAGGTGTTGGCCCTCAAACTTCTTGTCCTCAAGCATGTCTGAAAATCAAAAACCCGAACAAAATCAATCAGTTAATTCCTCCGGAGTTGACGGAGTTCCGGCTGACGCCTCGCCCGAGGAGCGCGAAGCCGCCTTGGCTGCCAACGAAGCGGACGCCATGACCGAATTCTCCAGCGTCCAGGCCGAGCTGGCCACCCTCAAAGCCAAAAACGCGGATCTGGCCGACCAGTTTTTGCGTGCCAAAGCCGAGGCCGAAAACGCCCGCCGCCGCGCCGAGGAAGAAATCTCCAAGGCCCGCAAATTTGCCGTCGAGAGTTTTGCCGAGAGCCTGCTGCCCGTCACTGACAGTCTGGAAGCCGGTCTGGTCATCAAAGACGCTACGCCTGAGCAGATCCGCGAGGGCGCTGAGGTCACGCTACGCCAGCTCAAATCAGCGCTGGAGCGCAACAAGGTGGTTGAGGTCAACCCCGCTGTTGGCAGTAAATTTGACCCGCATCAGCATCAGGCTATCAGCATGGTCGCGGCCGATCAGCAGCCGAATACGGTGGTCACTGTGCTGCAAAAAGGCTATTTGATCGCCGAGCGCGTGCTGCGCCCTGCGCTCGTCACGGTGGCAGCTCCGAAATGACAAATTCAGGGACTTGAAACGCATCAGGTTATCCACAAGTAACCAACATCCAATTTTCAAAAATCGCAGGAGTAAAAATCATGGGAAGAATCATCGGCATTGACCTGGGCACCACCAACAGTTGCGTGTCCATTATCGAAGGCAACACACCCAGGGTCATTGAAAATTCTGAAGGCGCGCGCACCACGCCGTCGATCGTGGCCTACCAGGAAGACGGCGAGGTGCTGGTTGGGGCCTCGGCCAAGCGCCAGGCCGTTACCAACCCCAGGAACACCCTGTATGCCGTCAAGCGCCTGATCGGCCGCAAATTCACGGAAAAAGAGGTCCAGAAGGACATCAACCTCATGCCCTACAAGATCGTCACTGCCGACAACGGCGACGCCTGGGTCGAAGTACATGGCAAACAGATTTCCGCCCAACAAGTCAGTGCCGACATCCTGCGCAAGATGAAAAAAACCGCCGAAGATTATCTCGGTGAAGAAGTGACCGAAGCCGTCATTACGGTGCCGGCGTACTTCAACGATGCGCAACGTCAGGCAACCAAGGATGCCGGTCGTATTGCCGGGCTGGAAGTCAAACGCATCATCAATGAGCCGACCGCGGCAGCGTTGGCGTTCGGGCTGGATAAAACCGGCAAGGGCGATCGCAAAATTGCCGTATATGACTTGGGTGGCGGTACGTTCGACGTTTCCATCATCGAAATCGCCGATGTCGATGGCGAAATGCAATTCGAAGTATTGTCGACCAATGGCGATACCTTCCTTGGCGGCGAAGACTTCGACCAGCGCATCATCGATTTCATTATCGAGGAATTCAAGAAGATCAACGGCCTGGATCTGGGCAAGGATGCCATTGCGCTGCAACGTATCAAGGGATCGGCAGAGCGCGCCAAGATCGAATTGTCGTCGTCGCAACAAACTGAAATCAACGAGCCATATATTGCAATGGCAAATGGCGCACCGGTGCATTTGAACTTGAAAATGACGCGTGCCAAGCTGGAATCGCTGGTTGAGGACTTGATCGCAAAAACCATTACTCCATGCAGCATCGCGATCAAGGACGCCGGTGTCAAGGTTTCCGATATCGACGACATCATTTTGGTCGGCGGCATGACCCGTATGCCGAAAGTGCAGGAGAAGGTTAAGGAATTCTTCGGCAAGGATCCGCGCAAGGACGTAAATCCGGACGAGGCGGTGGCGGTTGGCGCGGCGATCCAAGGCTCGGTGTTGTCGGGTGATCGCAAGGACTTGTTGTTGCTGGACGTGACGCCTTTGTCGCTGGGTATTGAAACGCTAGGCGGCGTGATGACCAAGATGATTCAGAAGAACACGACTATTCCGACCAAGTTCAGCCAGGTATTTTCGACAGCGGACGATAATCAGCCGGCAGTGACGATCAAGGTGTATCAAGGCGAGCGCGAGATGGCTGTCGGCAACAAAGGTTTGGGCGAGTTCAATCTGGAGGGAATTCCTCCATCGGCACGCGGTACGCCGCAGATTGAAGTGACTTTCGATATTGACGCCAATGGCATTCTGCATGTTGGCGCGAAGGATAAGGCTACCGGCAAGGAAAACAAGATTACCATCAAGGCCAACTCTGGCTTGACGGAAGAAGAAATCCAGAAAATGGTGCTCGATGCCGAAGCGAATGCCGAAGAGGACAAACGCTTGAAAGAAGTGGCTGAAGCCCATAATCAGGGTGATGCGCTGGTGCATTCAACCAAGAAATCGTTGACCGAATACGGCGACAAGCTTGACGCCGGCGAGAAAGAAAAGATCGATGCCGCGATCAAAGACTTGGAACTGGTATTGAAAGGCAGCGACAAGGCTGCAATTGATGAGAAGTGCGCTGCATTGACCGCCGTTGCGCAAAAACTCGGTGAGAAAATGTATGCCGACATGCAAGCACAGCAGGCGGCAGGCGCTGCCTCAGAGGGCGCGCATGGTGGTGCTGCACCGGGAGCGGAAGCAAAGGGTAAAGAAGAAGATGTCGTGGATGCGGACTTCAAGGAAGTCAAAGACAACAAGTAACGCATTCCCGTCAAGCGGTACATGGCGCCTCGTGATGATTTTCAGAGGTGTTCATGTGGCGTGATGACTCGCCGAGACAAGATCGCCTGCGAACTTTGTCTCGGCGTTTTCGCTTAGATTAACAAGGTGTGGACAAGATGGCGAAGCGTGATTTTTACGAAATACTGGGCGTGGCGAAGAATGCTTCTGATGAAGAAATCAAGAAGGCATATCGTAAGCTCGCAATGAAATACCATCCGGATCGCAATCCGGACAGCAAAGGATCGGAAGACAAGTTCAAGGAGGCTAAAGAGGCCTATGAGATGTTGTCCGATTCGTCGAAACGTGAAGCCTATGACCGTTATGGCCATGCCGGAGTTGATCCCAATATGGGTGGCGGCGGCGGTTTTGGCGCCGGCGGTTCCGGTGGTTTCGCCGATGCGTTCGGCGATATCTTCGGCGATATTTTCGGCGGTGCCGCGCGCGGCGGCGGTCGTGCGGGCGGTCCGCAAGTTTATCGCGGTGCCGATTTGCGCTATAACCTGGAGATTTCACTGGAACAGGCAGCGCACGGATTCGATACCACAATCCGGGTGCCGTCATGGGATGCTTGCGAAGTGTGTCACGGCTCCGGCGCCAAGCCGGGAACCAGTCCGACCACGTGTACTACCTGCGGCGGTCATGGACAGGTGCGGATGCAACAAGGTTTTTTCAGTATTCAGCAGACCTGTTCGAAATGCCATGGCACCGGGAAAATCATTCCGACGCCTTGCCCGACTTGCAGCGGTGCCGGCCGCATCAAGCGCAACAAGACGCTGGAGGTCAAAATTCCGGCCGGTATTGACGATGGCATGCGGATTCGTTCGTCCGGCAATGGCGAGCCAGGCATGAACGGTGGCCCGCCGGGCGATTTATATGTGGAAATTCATATCAAGCCGCATCCGGTGTTCCAGCGCGACGGCGATGATTTGCACTGCGAAATGCCGATTTCGTTCGCCAAAGCAGCGTTGGGCGGTGAAATTGAAGTGCCTACGCTAGGCGGCAACGCGTCGTTTACGATTCCGGAAGGAACCCAATCCGGCAAGACCTTCCGTTTGCGCAGCAAGGGTGTCAAAGGCGTGCGTTCAGGGTATGCCGGCGACATGTTCTGCCATGTCGTCGTGGAGACGCCGGTCAAGCTTACGGACAAGCAGAAGGATTTGCTGCGTGAGTTGGAGCGCTCCACCAGCGAAGGCGGCGCCAAACATAACCCGCAAAGCAAGTCATGGAAAGACAAGGTCAAAGGATTTTTTGAATAGTTACCCGGATGTCGGATAAATTTCTCTCGCAAATTTATCCGACATCCGGCTCAGCTACCTTGTGTTAATTCTTGGTGACTGTTCAGCCGCTGG